>DASZJS010000141.1:0-6486 GCA_035947935.1 Gemmata sp.
TGGGTGGCAGGCTTCTTTCCTGCGGCAATCCGACGCTTATTGACGGGATGTGCGGCCAGGATTGGCTTGCTGGCCTCCATGAGCGAAACGAGAGCTACGCCGCCCGGCCCCTGTGGCAGATAGTCTGCAACGGCCCGGTCAGGGATATCGTGGGGTGGCTGCGTTTTCATCCCCGTGAATGGCGATTCGGCTGAGTGTCCACGCCAGACAAGGATATTGCGGTAACTGACTCCCGCGTGAAATTCCAATGTGCCGCCAGCAACTTCCTTTCCACCGAGTTCCTTTTGAAGAGCATGAATCAGTTCCTTGCCATCCTCGTTCGTGATGTGCCCGGCAGTGAAGTCGCGCATGTGTCCATCGGGCACAGTCACGAGATTGCAGCGGATGGCCCAGTCGTTCGGCCCAAGGTGAATGCCCATCGCAGCGGTTTCGAGCGGTGCCCGTCCCGTGTACACCTTGAGCGGATCGTAGCCGAACAGCGAAAGCGTGGCGACATCGGACGCCGGAGTGAGCGATGATGGGACGTTGTTGGCGAGCCCGACCACGCCGGCTTTGGCGATGCGGTCCATGTTCGGAAGCTTTGCGGATTGGAGAGGCGTGAGGCCGCCGAGCGATTCGATCGGCTCATCCGCGCAACCGTCCGGGATGACGATGACGTACTTCATCACCGGATTGTAACACCTCCAGGGGTTGCTTGGCTATTGTTGGCTGGAGGTTGAAAGGGAAGGTCCGGAAAAAATCGCAGAACCAGTTCCACTCTCGCAGCGGAGGCAGCTTATGCTGACAATCAGCCTGGGGAACAGCGGTCTCTGTGTTTCAGCGAGAAAAAGTGTATAAACCTCACTCCGATTGGGCAATGAAAGGCTGAGGTCGAGTGCGACCAGCCAAGGAGGGCTCCTGTGGCGATGGTTCAAATGAACACGATGCGGGATCTTCGTCGGGTCGTGTTATTGCAAGGCGGGGCAGGAAGAACGGATGGGCAATTGCTGGAATCCTTCATCAATCAGAAGGACGAAGTGGCCTTTGAAGCCCTGATCCATCGACACGGTCCCATGGTTCTGGGCGTTTGTCGTCGCATTCTCCGCAATCACCACGATGCCGAGGATGCTTTCCAGGCAACATTCCTCGTTCTGGTGGGGAATGCGTCCTCTGTCCGTCCGCGGGAAATGGTCGGCAACTGGCTGCACGGTGTTGCCTACCGCACGGCTCTGAAAGCGAGAACAATCGCAGCCAAGCGGAAGACACGCGAGAAGCAACTGATGGAAATGCCGGAGCCCGAAGCGGCTCCGCAAAACCCGGGAAATGAGTTGCAACCCCTGCTCGATCGAGAACTCAGTTGCCTGCCTGTCAATTATCGACTTCCCGTACTTCTCTGCGATCTGGAAGGCAAGACGATCAAGGAGGCGACCGAGCAACTTGGCTGGCCGCAAGGCACGCTTGCCGGGCGACTTGCCCGAGGCAGAAAGATGCTGGCGAAACGACTGGCCCGGCGTGGTGTGGCGCTGTCGGGTGGTTTGCCAGCAGTGATTCTCGTGCAAAATGTTGCAACAGCCTGTGTGTCGCCCTCGTTGATCAGTTCCACGGTCAAAGCCGCAGCCTTGATTGCAGCGGGACAGGTTCCGGCCGTCGGGGTGGTCCCGGCGAAGGTTGCCGTCCTCATGGAAGGGGTAAAAACGAGTATGATGCCTACAAAACTCAAACTGTTCACGGCCGTATTACTGGCGCTCGGTACTGGGGCTTTCGGGAGTGGTCTGCTGGCTCGTTATTCAGCAGCCCAGCAGATCAAACCCGACAAGGTGGACAAGGAACCGGCAAACCGCAAAGCAAAAACCCCACCGAAGTCGCTGGATGAGAAACTTTATGGTGAGTGGATCTTCAAAGAAGAGCAAATCACCTTGTGCATGATCTTCAAGCCAGATCATTCCCTCCAGATCATTTCGGATTCGGATCTCAGGTTCCCCCAGCCGAATGATGTGGGAACCTACTCCGTCGATTGGAGCAAGACTCCCTATGGTCTGAATATAAAACTAGGAGATCTGCCTGGTGGTCAGACGATCATGGAGTTTACTGAAGCCGGGAAGCTTCACATTGAATGGAGCGCACCAGATGATGGTCCTCCGAAAAAATTCAGCGATAAGTCATTGGTGCTGACGAAGAAGGAGAAGCCATCAGGCGGAAGCAAACAAGCGGCAGAGGATGCTGAAAAAGACCTTAAAATTGCGGCTTTTTATCGCCGCACAGGGAAAATCGGTTCGGCATATTTCTACTATGAACTGGTGCAGAACCGTTATCCAGGTTCCGCTTATGCAAAACTCGCCAAGGATGCGATCAGCGAATTAAAGAAGAAGCATGTCGGCAAACTCGAAGATGGATCCGAGGTTTGGGGAGCATCGGAAGATGCTGCTGCAGCAGAGATCTACGAACTCCTTCAACAGGTGCAGAAACTTGAAAGTCGGCTCAAGGCGCTTCAAGAAAGACTTCAGTCGCCTCCCAAGGTGATTCCGCCCCCTCCGAAGATGATTCCGCCGCCTCCCGAGGTGAATGGTGCGAAAGAAAACCCTCTACCGCCACCGAAGGTGAATGGTGACGTTCCGGTAGCTATTCAAGAAATCGAAGAACTCCGACAACACATCAAGAACTTGGAAGATCGGCTCGCAGCTCTGGAAGCCAAGGGAAGCAAGAAAGGCGATACCGATAAAAGCTTCAGGGTTGGGCAGATCATTGTGGTCGGCAACACGGTGACTCGCACGGCTGTCATCCTTGACCAGATTGGGCTGCAACCCGGTCAAGTTCTCGACGTTCAAGCCTTACGGACAGCCAAGAAAAACCTGGCTCAATTCAATCCCTCAATCAAGATCATCGACGGCGACAGTCCTGAACTCAAAGACATACTGATAAAGGTGAAGGAGAAGTAATCTGCTGGTCTCAACAAAAATCCTAGTGGGTTATGCCTCCAGATTTGACCGAGGCGGGCGCAGTATTGTAACGCCTCCAGGGGTTGCTTGGTTATTGTTCGCGCCATTAAGATGCGGTAGGTTTCAAGAATGGATCTGTGAGACAACTGTGGAGTGGCTATATGGCGGAATCAAATAACCAACCTGGAGCGCGTTCGGCGTCGGGATACGACTTGACCCCGTGGACTCCAGCCCAGCGCGAAGCGGCCGCGGTTGACCTGACGGCCGAAGAGCGGCGAATCATCCTGCACCAGGGAACGGAACCGCCATTCTGCGGTGGTTCGCTTGGAGGCGGCCACGATGGAGTCTACGAATGCCGACTCTGTCATTTGCCATTGTTCCGGGCAGCCACCAAGTTTGACTCGGGGACGGGATGGCCGAGCTTTTATGAACCATTCGACAAGGATCATATCGCCTACATTCCGGATCACAGCCACGGCATGATCAGAACGGAGATTCGTTGTGCCCGATGTGGTGGGCATCTTGGCCACGTTTTTGGTGATGGTCCACGACCGACTGGGCAGAGGTACTGCATCAACTCGGTATCTCTGCGATTGGCCGATGTGGAGAAAACTCCTGGGTCGTGATCGCTGTGCTCAATGATACTTAGCGATTTGTCGGCCAGTCGCGAAACGAATCGAGATAGCGGCAAAAGTTTACGGTTCCTACTGGAATAGCTGTACGCGAGATGACCTGCGGAAAGTATGGATCGACCCACCCACGTTCCGCAGCATTGGTCCACGGTGTTCCCGGTGGGATGTCGATGGATTTCAGCAGGATGAGCCGCTCGGCCTGGAAGATAACCGCCATCCTCGCAGCAATTGAATCTGATGTCACATCCCACGAATGCGGCAGCGCTCCTGAGTTTCCTTCATCATCTTGGGCGAAGGCAAAAGCATCTGCGATGCGCACTCGCGAGCCGAAGGCAGGCAAATTGATGAGTTGCGAGAGGAATGCACCAGTAACCGTCATCGTCTGGAGAGCCAGCCAGTGCGAAGCTTCTTCACGCAGTCCGTGAAGGCGATCGAGCTTCCGCACGGTTTCGGCCAGATCGCCACCACCGGGAATTAGTAGCACTTCGCTGGGTGCCAGCGATTCCAGATAGGCACGCAACCCCAGACCGAGCCGCGGGTGATCGAACAGGCTGCCACCCACCTTTACGACAATCACGAGCGGCCACCCCACGGCCAGATGCCTCGTAACCAGCCACCACCCGATGGGCTCGGAGTTTCTGTTGCAAGAACCGCCACCGCGTAGGCCGGGGCACAGGCAGACACCTCATGGCCGAGTCTATCTGAAAGGGAGATCGCATCTAATACGACATCGCTATTCTCGGCAACTTTGCGAGCCAGGAATTCACCAGACCCCGAGACGATGTACGTGATACGTTTGTCTTGGTCGGGACGGTCGCTCTGCTCTTCCATCAACCGGACTGTGAACGGACCCACCGGCAGGTGGCTCGGCATGTCCAACAAACGGTGACGGACAACGTCCTCGCATCGCCGCATCCTATCGACTTGTTCCTCGGAAACCCACTCTGCGAGTCGGGTGGTACGCTCCTCTGAGATCGTCTCTACATCGCCACCGTACATCCGGCAAAGGCGTGATCGAGCGTGGGCTTTTGTTGCCGGGCGGCCATCCGCGGTGTCGCAATCGGCCGCGTCTTCGGGAATATGGCCCAGTGTCAGATAGGCATCGAGCGTGGTGGCGAAGAACTCGGCCGCCCCACTCCATCCCATCAAAGCGCAGAGCGGCGTTCGTCGAATTCCCGTATAAACCAGCTCCCAGGAGGTAAGGCGTTCATCATCCGTTTTCCCTTCCGGAACCGGGACGCCATCGAGAATCGGGATGATATCTGTTGTGGTCGATCCAACATCTACAAGAATCGCTCGACCATTCGGAACGTATTGCCCCGCCAGCGTTGCCAGGGCGTGCCAGTTGGCTGCTGCAACCTTCAGGTGATTCCGCTTCGCTTCCTCCGAGTCCACGAATACCCCATCCGTACTCCACACCCGGATAGGCCGACCACCGCTCACTCTGCGCACCGCGGCAATTATTGCATCAACCCCCTGCCGCTTCGTCTCAAAGCAATCGCACAACTCGCCGGTCATGGTGACCGCGAGTTCCTCGGCCTCGGGAAATTTGGCGACCAACTCAGCGAGAGCGACCGGCAACTTGTCCGGTTGTTTCCAGAGCGCGAACGGCACGGACACCGCCCGTTTGTCCGGTGTTGCCGCCTTGAGGTTCGCCCCGCCGATGTCGAGTCCTAAGATTGTCGCTGGCATGCTGTCAGCGTAATCATCGAATGAGCATGACCCAAGCTTAAAATGAACGTGGGCGAACGAACGACCCCAAAGTCTTTGCGACGGGACTTGAGACTATGCCCCGGTTTCTCGTTGGTATTGACCTCGGCACCACAAACACCGCCGTTGCTTACGTCGATACGGCGAGCAAGCCGGTCGGCGGGCCGAAGCTGCACACTTTCAACGTCCCGCAGGTGGTTGCGGCTGGGCAGGTGCAAGACCTCCCGCTGCTCCCATCCTTTCTGTACATCCCCGGGCCGCACGATCTCGCCCCTGGATCGATCGATCTGCCCTGGAAAAAGAATCCACCCGACACCTGCGGCGTCTTTGCCCGAAATCACGGGGCCAAGGTGCCCGGTCGGCAAGTGTCCAGCGCCAAGTCGTGGCTCTGTCACCCGGGAGTGGACCGCACGGCTCCACTTCTGCCCTGGGCCGGACCACCCGATGTGCCCCGGCTATCGCCCTTGGAGGTGAGTGCGAAGTATTTGAAGCATCTCGTTGATGCATGGAACGCTGCGCCGAACCGGAAGGCAGCGGATCATCTCGAAGAGCAAGAGGTTGTCATCACTGTTCCGGCCTCGTTCGATGATGTCGCGCGCAATCTGACCGCCGAGGCCGCCAAGCTGGCTGGGATGAAGCACGTCACGCTGTTGGAAGAACCGCAAGCCGCGTTTTACGCCTGGCTCGGAACGCATTCACCGGCTGAAGCCGGGATGCTCAAGCCCGGAATGCGCTGTCTGGTCGTGGATGTAGGCGGTGGCACATCGGACTTCAGCCTGATCCGGGCCGGCGAGGAGAAGGGCGAACTCACTTTCATCCGCGATGCCGTCGGCGACCACCTGTTGCTCGGCGGCGATAACATGGACCTGGCGTTGGCGAAAGTGGTCGAGGCAAAACTCCCGGGCGGTCGATTGGATGCCGCACAGTTCGGTTCGCTCGTGCAGGCGTGCCGGGCAGCGAAGGAAGCTCTGCTCGCCACGCCACCCCCGCCCAGCTTCCCGGTTACGGTGATGGGCCGAGGGCGATCCGTCGTGGGTGGCACGGTATCGGTGAACATCACGCCGGACGATGTGAAGGCAGCGATGTTTGGCGGATTCTTCCCACCCGCCCCATTTGATGCCGAACCAGCAAAGGGAGTCCGGGCGGGGTTGCAGGAAATGGGGCTTCCCTACGTCACCGATGCGGCCGTGAGCAAGCACATCGCGGCGTTCCTACGCCAGCATCTTTGG
>DASZJS010000142.1:0-6066 GCA_035947935.1 Gemmata sp.
TGCGACTCAAAGATAGGAGCCGGCCGGAAAACAATTCGCAACTGCGAAAGCGGCCAGATTTGCGCTTTTGGTTCGGTTTTGTGGTGCCGGAGGCCTCTCCCGGGCTCTGAATCGTGCACTATACCCACTCATTTTTTTAGAAAAGGGATTTATCACGTTGACTGGGCACGGAACCCTGCGGATTCTTCGCCATCGAGACTGCTGCTGACATCAAAGCTGTTCCGACTGAAGGCCGGACCCGAAGTCGAGTGTTGCGAGTGATCGTCTGGGCGGTGTTGCTGCTACTCTTGGCAGGCGCGCTTTACCTGGTTTTCGGCCGCAAGGAACAGACCCAAGAACGCCCGGTGGCCCAAATCACGATCACGACGGCCACGGCGCAGAAAGGGAACATCGGAGTCTATTTGGACGCCATCGGAACGGTGACGCCGGTCTACACGGCATCCATCTTTAGCCAGGTCACCGGAGTGGTTTTTGCGGTGAATTACCAGGAGGGTCAGCTCGTTCAAAAGGGAGATCGGTTGACCGACATCGATGATCGCCAGTACGTGGCAACTCTTTTGCAGGCACAGGGAGCGCTCGAACGGGATGAGAATGTGCTGGCCCAGGCCCGGATGGACCTTGAGCGCTACCAGGCGGCCTGGGCGCGCAATGCCGTGGCAAAGCAAATCCTGGATGATCAGGAAAAGCTGGTACGGCAGAATGAAGGGACCGTGAAAAACGATCAAGGAACCGTGCAGTTTGACCAGCTTCAGGTCGAATACTGTCATATTACGGCGCCGATCTCCGGGCGGGTCGGTCTGCGCCTGGTGGATCCGGGCAACCTGGTGACGGCGGGCGCGAGCAGCACAGCAAATCCGCTCGTCGTTATCACCCAGGTCCAACCGATCACCGTGATTTTCACGATCCCGGAGGACAGCCTCGGCGCGGTCGAGGCGCAGCTTCGTAAGAACGTCAAACTTACGGTCGAGGTCTTTGACCGCACGGCGCAGAAGAAAATAGCGAGCGGCGAGTTGCTAGCCCTGGATAACCAGATCGACACCACTACGGGAACCGTGAAGGTGCGCTCGATATTTGCCAATGAGGATTTCGGATTGTTCCCGAACCAGTTTGTTAATACGCGACTGTTAGTGGAAACCCTGGAGGGTGTGACCTTGATTCCCTCGGCAGCCATCCAACAAAATGGCCAAACATCGTTTGTTTATGTGATTCAAGACAATGTCGCTCATTTGCACAACCTCAAGACGGGAGTGACCGACAACGGCCTCACCCAGGTGGAAGGCATCAACCCCGGAGACATCGTCGCGGACAGTAGCTTCGACAAGCTGCAAGACAACGCCAAGGTGACCGTTGCCAGCAGCAAACCACCCGCGCCCCAGAAGCAGGGTGGCAAGGGAACATGAGTCCCTCGCGCCCATTCATCCTGCGTCCAGTGGCAACTTCCTTGCTGATGGTCGCCATCTTCCTGGTTGGTCTGGTTGCCTACCTGCAGCTCCCGGTTTCCGCGTTACCGGAAGTCGATTATCCGACGATTCAGGTGGTCACCTTCTATCCCGGGGCCAGCCCGAGTGTCGTCGCCACCACGGTGACGGCGCCCCTGGAACGTCAGTTTGGTCAAATGCCGGGATTGAACCAGATGACTTCCAGCAGTTCCGGCGGCACGGCCGTCGTGGTATTGCAGTTCAATCTCAGTCTGAACATCGATGTGGCCGAGGAGGAGGTGCAGTCTGCGATCAATGCATCGCAAAGTCTGCTCCCGGCCAATCTTCCGTCGCCCCCGGTCTACAGCAAGACGAACCCCGCTGATGCGCCGGTACTGACCATGGCAGTCACCTCAAAATCAATGCCGCTTTCCCAAGTGGAAGACCTGGTCGATACCCGGCTGGCACCCAAGATTGCGCAGATCAGCGGAGTCGGTCTGGTCAGTATCAGTGGAGGGCAAAAGCCGGCGGTCCGGATCCAGGCCAACCCAACGGCGCTGTTGTCTTATGGGATCAACCTGGAAGATTTGCGCACGGCCTTGACGGAGACCAGCGTGAATGCGGCCAAAGGGAATTTTGATGGACCACGCCAGGATTTCCAGATCGATGCCAACGATCAATTGGTCACCAGCAAAGATTATCGGAACGTCGTCGTTGCCTATCGGAACGGTGCGCCGGTCATGCTGACGGACGTGGCCCGCATTGTGGATGGGGTCGAGAACAACCAGCAGGCAGCCTGGATGAATGAGACCCCCGCGGTCATTTTGAACGTGCAACGCCAACCAGGGGCCAACACGATCAACGTGGTCAAAAACATCAAGCAGCTGTTGCCACAGCTAGAGGCGAGTCTGCCGGCGAGCATCCAAGTGACCACGCTGACCGATCTGACGACGGCCATCAATGCATCGGTGGCGGATGTGGAGTTTGAATTGGTTTTGACAATCGCCCTGGTGGTGATGGTCATTTTTCTTTTCTTGCGAAATCTGATGGCCACCATCATTCCCAGTGTGGCTGTGCCGGTCTCCCTGGTCGGAACCTTCGCCGTGATGTATGCCCTCGGATACAGCCTCGACAACTTATCTCTGATGGCGCTGACGATCTCGACGGGATTTGTGGTGGACGATGCCATCGTGATGATCGAGAACATCACCCGTTACATTGAAGCGGGTGAGGCACCGATGGCCGCGGCGCTCAAAGGGGCGGAGCAAATCGGGTTTACGATTCTCTCGCTCACGGTGTCGCTGATCGCCGTGCTGATCCCGCTGCTATTCATGGGCGACGTGGTTGGGCGTCTTTTCCGGGAGTTCGCCGTCACCCTGGCCGTGACGATTGTCATTTCGGCGGTGGTCTCCTTGACCCTGACGCCGATGATGACCTCGCGCATGGTCAGGCACAAACCGAAAGAGAAGCAGGGCCGGGTCTTTCGGGCCTCCGAGCGCGTCTTTGAGGGCATGATCGCTTTTTACGGGCGCACGCTCAAGTTCGTCCTCAAATTCCAAGTGATTACTCTCCTGGTCGCCGTGGCGACCCTGATGCTCACGGTTTACCTCTATATCATCATTCCAAAAGGCTTTTTCCCGGTTCAGGACACTGGCGTTATCCAGGGGATTTCGCAGGCGCCACCGACAATTGGATCGAAGGCCATGGCGCAAAGACAGCAGGAGCTTGCGAAGGTCATTCTCCAGGATCCGGCCGTTGAAAGCCTCTCGTCGTTTATCGGTGCGGACGGCACCAACACGACGACGAACAGTGGTCGAATGTCGATTAATCTAAAGCCCCTCGAAGTGCGCAACATCAGCGCGTCGGATGTAATCCGGAGGCTCGAGGAAAAACTGGAACAAGTTCAGGGAATCCACCTGTTTATGGCTCCCGTGCAGAACATCACGGTGGATGACCGGGTCAGCCGCGCGCAATTCCAGTACTCGCTGGAAGACCCCGATCCGAATGAACTGAATGACTGGACGAACCGTTTCGTGGACCGATTAAAGGGATTGCCGCAGCTGGAGGGTGTCGCCACCGATCAACAACCGGGAGGTCTTGCCGTATCCCTGGGTATCGACCGGGTGACCGCCTCGCGGCTGGGCATCGCGCCGACGACCATCGACAACACCTTGTATGACGCCTTCGGTCAAAGGCAGATCAATACCATGTACACCCAAGTCAACCAGTACCATGTGCTGCTGGAAGTTGAGCCCTATTTCAAGCTGGACCCGGAGAAACTGAACCACCTGTACATCCTGTCCAATGCATCTTCCGGTGCGAGTGGCACTGGAGCCTCGACCTCGTTCTCGGCCTCCGGATCCTCTTCCGCCGGGTCCAATGCTCTGACGGGGACAGCCCAGTACACTCCTGCAGCCAATACCTTGGCGCCGCCCTCCAACGCGCTCTCGGCGAAAGTCGCCAGCACCGGGGCAGGCTCTGCTGGCGCCAACAGTTCCGCGATCAGCAACCAAGTCCCGTTGAGCGCGTTCTGCCGCTTCGAAAACACCACGGAGCCGCTCTCCATCAACCATCAGGGGCAATTTCCGGCCATCACGGTCTCGTTCAATCTCGGGGAAAATGCCTCGCTGGGCGATGCTATTTCGGTGGTCGAGAAAGTGCACAAAGAGATGCATATGCCGGCCAGTGTTCAGGCTGGCTTCCAGGGGACGGCAGCCTCTTTTCAAGCCTCGCTGACGAATGAGCCGCTGCTGATTCTGGCGGCCGTCGTCACGGTCTATATCGTGCTCGGCGTGTTGTATGAAAACTTCATTCATCCGATCACCATTTTGTCCACGCTTCCGTCCGCCTGCGTGGGCGCATTGATCGCATTGATTCTTTTTCATCAGGACCTGAGTGTGGTTGCCATTATCGGGCTGGTGTTGTTGCTCGGCATCGTGAAGAAGAACGGCATTATGATCGTGGACTTCGCGCTCCAGGCGGAACGGGAGGGTGGGAAGAATGCGACCGAGGCCGCGTACGAGGCCTGTCTGCTGCGGTTTCGCCCGATCATGATGACCACCATGGCCGCGCTCCTGGCCGGAGTGCCGCTGGCTTTCGGCTCTGGAATCGGCTCGGAGTTGCGCCGCCCCCTTGGCATCTCCATGGTGGGTGGACTGATCTTCAGTCAGGTGCTCACACTGTACACCACGCCGGTTATTTACATCTTTTTTGACAATCTCTCACACCGCTTCTCGCGTAAATCGGTCAGACCGGAAACTCGAGGCGAGCCAGGGCACGCAGCGCCGGGATGAACATTTCCGCACCGTTCATTCGCCGACCGGTGGCAACGACCCTGATCACGGTGGGGATCGCCTTTGCCGGAGCCCTGGCCTATACGGTCCTACCGGTTTCGCCCTTGCCCCAGGTCGACTTTCCCACGATTTCAGTCAGTGCCAGCTTGCCCGGGGGTAGTGCCGAAATTATGGCTTCGTCCGTCGCCACCCCGTTGGAGCGGCAGTTTGGCCATATCGCGGGTGTGACGGAAATGACTTCGGCCAGTTCGCTCGGCAGCACCTCCATCACCATTCAATTTGATCTCAATCGCAACATTGATGGTGCGGCGCGGGATGTTGAGGCCGCCATCAACGCGGCGCGGACCTATCTACCCACCAACCTGCCGTCTAATCCCACTTACCGAAAAGTCAATCCCGCGGATGCGCCGATCATGATCCTGGGACTAACTTCGGATAAATTCGGGCCATCGAAGTTATACGACGAAGCCTCCACCGTCATTCAACAAAAACTGTCGCAGATTCAGGGCGTCGGCCAAGTGAACGTCGGGGGTGGCGCGTTGCCCTCGGTGCGGGTCGATGTCAATCCTACGCAATTGGCTAACTATGGCCTTAGCATGGCGAATGTGCAGTCTGTGCTCAGCCTGCAGAACGCGGACCTGCCCAAGGGCCAGTTCACGGACGGCGATGTGACAGCGGATATCCTGGCCAACGATCAGATTTCCCACGCGGCGGACTACCAGCCGCTGGTGATTGGTTACCACAACGGGGCAGCCATCCGTTTGTCGGATGTCGCCGAAGTGACAGACTCCGTCCAGAACATCCGGGCCGGCGGTTATTTAAACGGTAAGCGCGCGGTCACGCTGATCATCTTCCGGCAGCCTGGCGCAAACATCATCGCCACCGTGGACCGGCTCAAGGCGGAAATGCCCTCGATCAAGGCATCCATCCCGGAAGGGATTGACGTGACGATCGTTCTTGATCGCACGACAACGATTCGGGCCTCGGTCGCGGACGTGGAGCGGACGCTCCTGATTTCCGTCGTTCTCGTCATCGTGGTGGTCTTTGTCTTCCTGCGCAATCCCCGTGCGACGCTCATTCCCGCGGTGGCGGTGCCGGTGTCGCTCATTGGCACGTGTGCCGTGATGTATCTCTGCGGATACAGCATCGATAACCTCTCTTTGATGGCCCTGACGATTTCGACCGGGTTTGTGGTCGACGATGCGATCGTGGTCATGGAGAATGTCACCCGCCATCTGGAAGAGGGGATGACGCCCTTCGAAGCGGCGCTCAAGGGCACCGAGCAAATCGGTTTCACCGTTTTTTCGATCAGTGTCTCGCTGATTGCCGTGTTTATCCCGCTTCTGATGATGGGG
>DASZJS010000143.1:0-7972 GCA_035947935.1 Gemmata sp.
CACTCATTAGCTCTGCGGTGGATAGTTGAAAGAATGGTGGGCCTCGACGTGCTTCGCACGACTCGACCCACCCTACAAGTGGCTCGGCTGTACACTCTCGTGCGATTTCACTTCTTCTCGTAACTGAACGCTGGGATTATGGTGTTGTAGACCCGAACGACTGTACTCATCTTCGGCTTCAGAAATGAGCCAGGCTCTTCGCCTGGAGGTAGAAGCACTTTCACCCGCACCTTGATCGTGTTTTTGGTATCGTCCGCGATGGGCATCACGCGGTCCACTCGCCCCTTGTAAACGCGGTTTGGATTGGCGAGAGCCGCAACCTGACACTCCTGACCGATTTCGATCACAGTGACCTGATCCTCGCGAACATCGATTTCCGCTTCGAGGTCGGACAGATCGGCCATCGAGCAGATGCCAGAAGCGACGTTGAACGACATGGGGCTAACCACCACTCCCGGATCGGCAACTTTGGTGAGGATGGTGCCATTGATTGGGGCACGGACCTCGCAGTTCTTGAGGAGCCGGTCGCATTCGTCCAGACGTGCCCGGGCGTTCAGTATATCGGCCTTCGCACCGAGAAGCTTTTCCTTTCGCGGTCCTTCGACCAGAATACCGAGTGCTTTCTTCAAGCGGATAACCCGGGCCTCAGCTGCTTTCAGATCGGCCACGGCCTTGTCGATGTCTTGTGGCGATACCACCGAAGATGCTCTCTGGCTCGTAAATCGTTCGAGATCCTGCTTGGCCCGTACCCGGTTGGCCTCGGCCTCGGCCAATTCGGCCTCCGCCTGCTCCTTTTCGATTGGCCGAACGGAATCCGGATGGAGCTCATCCCATCGGCATTGAGCGCTTTCCAGTGCTGCTTTGGCCCCGTTGTAGTCGTTGCGATAGCGATTATCTCGAATGCGTGCGAGAAGTTGTCCCTTCTCCACCCGGTCGCCTTCCTTGAAGTGAATATCGGTCACCACGCCAGCCACATCGTCCGGGCTCAGGTTGATTTGTAGAAACGGGGTGAGCGTCCCCTTGATCTGGAGCAAGAGTGCCCCCGGGGCAGCAGGCGGCTGATTGCTTGCCTGGGAGTTCGTAGCCGCGGCACTGCTTCCACTAGGCTTCGCGGCTTCACCGCCATCGCTGGATGCTTCGGGTGCTTTGTACCACCGGGCACCGACGCCCGCCCAGGCAACGGCCATCATGCCGCAAAGCACCCACGGGAGCCACGAACCGCGGGTTACGCCTGTTCCGCGACCAAGCTGGCCATCGAGCCGAAGCTGCTGGACGCGATTGATCAGTTCGCCGTTTGTGGATGCCTTGGCTCCTGGGACTTCCGTCGGCATAGCCATCGTTCAAGCCCTCGCGGTTCCAGAATTGTTGGGATTGTGAATTAAAGGTTCGCCCACTGGTTCTGCGACCTGCTTGAACACGGGGGCAAATAGTTGGATGCACGCCTCGTACATCGCCTGTCGATCGAATGCAGCGGGATCGACCATTAACAGCACGGTCAAGCCATGCACGAGTGCTTGAATCAACGCCGCGGCGATGTCTGGAGAAACCCGCTGAGGTTCCGGGACACTCTGCGCAAAATCCGTTGCGATCATGCCCTGCCTGGCCCGAGACATTTCCGAGAGTCGGTTCCGATAATCCTCCCGGTGTCCCATCTGGGCCAGGAATGTGTAGAGCAAGCTGAACAGATCCTTGCCACGCTCAATCGGGTGTGCGGGATTTAACCCCAAATGCACACCGAGGACGTGCTTGAAGCAATCCCAGGCACGCCCGGTCATCGGTTTGGGACCATCCGAAGCAATAAACTCCCGGATCATTCGCCGGAGCATTCGCTCGTGTACCGCGAGAAGGATCGACTCCTTAGTTGGAAAATAATATGTCAGTTGCCCACGGCTCATCCCTGCACGTTCTTCGATCTTGGCAAGCGATAATTGATCGATTCCATGCCCGGCGATGATCGCCTCGGCCGCATCCATCACTTCGTCTCGTCGCCGCCGGGCCACTTCGGATAACCCGGTTGGCTCACACTCCCACCCCAGGCACATTGGCCCGACCCGAGCTTCGGTTGGGGATGAAGTTAGCTGATCGTCCATGGAGAGTTCACCCAACCAATACAGGAGAAATGACGGGCGAATAGACTACTTGGTCTAGTCTGAGCGTCTGATTGTAGACCAAGTAGTCTAAACTGGTCAAGATGAATATTAAACGTACCCCCGCACTCGGCTTTTGGATTCAGCAATATCCTCGCGTACATGCGTTTAATAGATTGGTTTTCAGTTTAAGGCAGGTCGCGTATTACCCAGGTTACCTATCCATTCGTCCCTCAAGCCACAATATCGAGAAAATCCGCAGGTTCGGTTGAACCGCTCAAACCGCATCCATCAACCACCCGATTTCAGACGATGACGGCTTTTCTGTCGATTGGGAACGCTATGCGCGGTCGGTGGCGAGTGTGGGTTTTGGTGTTGGCTGCGGCTGGGTGCCACGGGGTGGCTTCGTCACCCACGCGCTCACCGGAACCCACCGTCGCGCCCCTCACCAGTGAATTACCCTTCACAAGCCCAACGGTTCCAGTCCTCGATGGCCGCAATCTCCCGAAACTGTCTCCGAAAGCGGTAACGGGTCCGGAAGGAACAACATTTCGCCGGGTGAGGGAATCCGACTGCCTGTTGCTTGCGGCAGGAAATGCGTCCGCGGCAAATCTTCTGGAGCAGGAGAACCAGGCTCCCGCGTGCGGGGGAACCACCGACTCCGCGAAGGCTCGACTTCGCCAAACCATCCGATATCACACGGCACTGGAATTGCGAAATCGTGCTGCCGCCGATGCGCTGGAGCGGTTCTTTCAACTGACGGAGCTTGAGGCTCGCACCGACTTGCTCCGGAAGTCGTTCCCTATTGTTGACGATCTCAGCACCAAGGCACGATCGGCCAAAGCAGCCGATGTGCGATTCCCCTTCGACCCGGCCGACCTGGATCGGCAGCGGTCGCAGTTGGAGGCACAGTTGGAGCAGGCTGAACTGGGATCGCGGCTCCTCAATCTCGATCTGAAGCGGCGATTGGGCCTGCCATATCCGCCAGCAGAGGAACGACTTTGGCCCGTGGGTGATTTCGCGATTGATCCGACGCCTCTTGACCCGGAAGCAGCCGTCAACGCAGCGATGGCCGACCGTCCGGAACTGCGTGGACTTCGGGCGTTCCATCGCGGACTGACTCCGGACGTTCTTCCGGATGCTCGCGACTTCCTCCGAGCTGGTGGTCCCCTGTTGGGTTTGGGTTCGAGCGAGTCGGACCCCCGCCTGCCGTGGCTTCTTCGGCGCTGGTTGCGAAAGAAATCGGGACCGGACCCGGCAACTGTCGCTGAGTTGGAAGTGCGAAAGAAGCAATTGCTCGATGTAATCGCCGATCAAGAGCGAGTCGTTGCCGATGAAACCCGGGCTGCGACTCTTTCGGCAAACTCACAGCGAATTCGTGCGACACTGGCTCGTGACCGGGTCTTGGGGTGGGAGGACAAACTTGCCGAAGCCGAGAAGAAACGCGCTGCCGGTCAACCAGGAGCGGAGTTTCTGGTGCCGCAGGTTCAACTGGAGTTGTTGAAGGCCCGGTCGGAGTTGGCGGCGGAGGTCGCCGCGTGGCATCAGGCGAGGATCAAGGTCAAGGCCGCAGAAGGCTGGCTGGCATGGGAAGCAGTGCCGAAGGAGAAGGGACAAATGCTTCCAGGGGTTCACACCCCTGGCTATTAAGTGCCGCCCCGTTGGGGCTCAAAGACTGCGATTTTCACTGTCACAAAAACCCCGAATGGGTGACAGTTAATAGCCAGGGGTGTGAACCCCTGGAAGCATATCCGATCACCCCACCGCGTCGGGATTCTCTCCCAATTTAGTTCCATTTCGGGCGACCCACAGCAGTTGCCGCGCCAATCCGTGGAGCATTCGGACTTCCTGCGGTGTGGGTAACGAGCGGCCAATCAACTGTCGAATTCCGTGCATCAGCGTTTCGGATCGTTCATCGAACAGGAATCCCACCGCAGTAAACGCCTCACGCAAATGCTCGAACATTCTCTCCTGATCGGCATGGGGAGCGATTGCTGGCCCCGCCACTGGTGCGTTCCGTTCGACGTTCGCTGCCGCCGACCATGCCTTTCGCAACTCGTAGCAACAGACCGTCACCGCCTGAGCGAGATTCATGGCGGGATATTTCGGGTCAACCGGGATGTGAACCATGCCGTGACAGTGGGCGATCTCGGCGTTACTCAGTCCGTGTGGTTCCGGGCCGAATACCAAAGCCACACGACCGCGTTCGGCGGTGGCCACGAAGCCAGGCATGGTTTCCGATGGTGTTCCGATGATGCCCTTGCGATGAATCCCTCCGGTCAACGCGGATGTGGCGAGTGTGAAGACACAATCGGCCACGGCATCGCTCAACTCCGGAACCACGCGAGCGGTATCCAGGATGCCAAGCCCGTGGGTAGCCAGGCGGCGGGCTTCGAGGTCGTTCGTGGAAGCGTAGGGCGCAACCAGAACCAGATCGGCGAGTCCGAAGTTTCGCATCACTCGGGCTGTTGAGCCCAGATTCCCGGAGTAGTGCGGGCGAACCAGCACGATGCGACAGTTCGATAACGCGATATCCGACATGACCCCTTACTCAGTTGGCGGGGCAGGCAGTGCCAGGAAGAGAGACGGAACTACAAATCAGGCCGTTCCGGGTGTTCGGTTTTTCTCAAGTCGGTTGGCTGGGAGAATAGTTCGGCGTGCCTTTCATTTCTTTGACGGGCCGCCGTACAACGACTGCAAATCCTTGACGTACTCGGCTAGCGGTTTCAGTCCAACTTCCGCTCGCCGCTTGTCCACGTTCTCCGAATCCTCCAGCGGACGTGGTTCCCACTTCCCGCCGGAGAAGTTGAACTGCGTGCCGTAGACCTGCTTCTTGCCCTCGGCCAGCAGAACCCGATCTGTCAAGTAAGCCAAGTCGATCTGAGACATCTCATCTTTCGGCAGCTTCGCCATCAGATCCAGGCACTTTCGCTGAAACTTCGTGTTGGCGTCCGCGTGCTGAACGAGCAACCAGGCCGCGTGTGAGCCGTCCTTCCCGACGAGCGTATTGGATGGCCAACCATGCTTCTCGACGATCTGGCCGAGGCGGTCCGTGTTTTCCTGGTCGGCCTTCTTGACGGCACCGCTAAGTTTCTCGTACTCGGCCTTACGTTCCGCACTCAGAGTGTCCAGCTTGACCGTCCCGCCTTCGCCGTGTTCTTTCAGCCACGCGATCAGTGCCATTCGCGCATCCTGGTCGGTCTTCACCCGACGGAGTAGTTCCAGCCGCAATTCTGGTTCTTTGGCGGGATTCGATGAAGGCTTATCGTCAGTGCGTGCGGAAACTCCGCAGAGGATCGACAACAGAATCGCAAAGGTCCGTTGCTTCATACTTTGGTCCTCTTACGCCGAACGACCCAGTTCACGCGAGAGATCGCGGAATTCCGAGAATCTGTTCACAGCATCCCGAGATCAGTTCATCGTACCGTCGGAATGGCGGCTACCCCCCTCCCCGATCCGGCTGTATACCCACGCAATGAAGATAAGAAGCCCAACCACTCCGGCGATAATCAGCACCCCAAGTATGGGGTCGCCCACTCGTTCGCGTTCTTCATGTTGCGTGTTGTTGGAAGTGGTCTCTGTGGTTCGGGATGGGAGTTTGGTAGCGCTTCGTTGAGCAAACGCGTGCGGGGAGGAGATCATCACCAGCATCGCCACGACCAAACCCCGACTCCAGGCGCGAAGAGCGAACATTGGACCCCCTCCGGATAGGACTACCCGGCCCTTGTCCATTATGTATGGTACATGGCTCTACCGTATTGTTCGCGGCAAGCGACCGAAGATAAAGAGGGAAAGAGTCGTTATCATGATTCTCAGGGGCTTATGCTCCTGGAATCTTTCCCAAACAGCTTCACGTCGCCTTTTTCGCGGCTCCGATCAGTTCCTCGCAGTGACCTGCCAGGTCGCGGTTGTTGGTTTCCCTGGCCTTCGCGAGTCCGCGTTCGGCAAAGTAGAGTGCCTTGGCACCGTTCCTGAGTCGCAACATATCCTCCGCGGCGATGGTATAGAACTTTCCTTCCTCCGGGTGCTTGGCGATGATTGCATCGAAGGCGGCAGCGGCTTTGTCGGCATCCTTCATCTTCACAAGCAACTGGGCTTTCTTCAGACCAAACTCGACAGTCCGCCCACTGGCATTGTGTTCGGCATCGTACTTCTCGCCCTGTTCGACCAGTTCAACCGCCTTGGCCAAATCTCCCATCGAGGAAGCACCGGTGATCGCCGCGGCGTAGAGCGGATAGCGATCCGGTTTGGTTGGGTCGAACGGTTTGATAACCCCAGCCTGAGCAAACGCAACCGCCAATTCCCGAGCATCGATCTTGATCGCTGCCCGCATGGCTTGTTCGAGTTCATCCACGGACATCGCCGCGACATCCAGACCAGCCAGCTCGCCGGCGTTCATAGCAGCGATTTCTCGCTTGGCTGGTGCGGCTGGTGTTGGAGCCACGACCGGAGTACTCTCCGCTGCCGGGGCTGGTGGTGGAGCGGCAGGCTCAGGTTTGGGTTCTGACGGAACATTCACATGTGGTGGTGGAGCGGAAATGTATTCCAGGCCGAGCTTATGGCGCATCGCATCGAAGTCGTACGTCTCGATCGGCACCAACTGTTCGCCGATTTGCTTGTGTGGCGCAATCGCCTCCAGACAGTCCTCCATGAACTTGATGACGCCGAAAAGCCGTTTGCGAAGTATCTTGCTCCCAACCGCATCGAGCGGTGTGTTCCCGCTCAGAGCTTTTTGAGGCCGGTGCAGCCAGATGTTCTCGAAGAAGTTCCGGCTGTAATCCCGAAGTTTCGCCTCCGCTGCGTTCACATCAACCGTCTGGACTGGCTGGGCCAGCGCTTCCAGCGGCACATCCGCGAAGGCAATGGGGGTCGTTGTCTCCTGTGGTTGCTCGATGGCGAGTTGCAAGGAGGTTCGCATTTCATCGACGACTTGAGCGACCGTATCCCGATTCGGGTGAGTCAGCCGAATCACTCCGTGTGCGATCATCAGTTTTGCTGTAACCCGTGCCAGGGTGGTGCTGCCGACCGCGAGGAGGGAAGGTAACTCCTCGACAACCAGCGCGAGCAGGACACCGCTTTCCTGGATCGGTCGGATGTTGCGGAGTTTCTTGGTCTGCTCCCAGACGCGGAGCAGGTTCATGACGGCGTTCGGTTCGCGAATCGGCATCACGAATCCGTGGGCGAGATGGTCCGTATCGGCTTCCATCCCGTATCCACAGCGCAGCACCTCGATCAGCGCCCCGGCCTCCTCAGCCCGGCGATCGTCGGTTTCCAGATCGATCGACTTCAACAGTGCTTCGACTGCTTTGGGTTGCTCGCCAATCCAGGCCAGGACGATGCCGAGGTTAAACCACGCGGCGGGATCGTCCGGAGTGAGTTGTGTCAATTCCTCGAATGCCTTGCGGGCGTCCCCGAACTTGCCGGTGGCAAGGCTGGCGGCCAACGGTTTGGCGGTGGGGCGGAGGGTGTATTTCTTACGGGCCGCATCCGGAAGAGCGCCTTCATCGCCAAACTCACCATCGAGTTGCTTGCGAATGTCCGGATCGCCGGGTTGGAAGTGGGCCGCTCGCTCCAGCGCTGCCCGCGCTGCGATGGGGCGATTGAGCATCGTCTCCTGAGTGTAGATCTTCAGATACACATTGGTGAGAGCATCGTGCGCTTCGGGATCGTACCCCTCGGCTGCCTTTCGATAAAGCAGCAGGGCTCCGATCATCTCGCCCTCGTTCTCCCGGAACTGACCGCGCAGGAAGTACGCCATGCCGAAGTTCGGGTTGAGCTTCAAAGCATGGGAAAGCGCTTCCTCAGCCTGTTCGACCAGTTTGCTCCGCGCTTCCTCCTCCCGTTGAGCCATTCCGGAGTTGTAAAGGAACTGGGCGTAATACCCC
>DASZJS010000144.1:0-2476 GCA_035947935.1 Gemmata sp.
CGCTCATCATTATGGCGGGGATCGTCGCACGCTTGCCGGATGCCACGAACATACTGCTCATGGATAGCACCACCGGCAAGCTGAAGTCATCGATTTTCACTCTCGGCGGGGCAACGGGCGAAATCAGTTTTGAGAAGTTATTGGTTCTTGGGGCACTGTTCCTGGCCGTGGTCATTGGCGTGATCGCCATGACCAAAGCTCAAAGGCGAATACCAACCCAGAGCGCCAAACACGTCCGCGGTCGGCGGGTGTACGGAGGGACTCGCCAGTTCCTGCCGATGAAGGTGAACGCTGCCGGGGTAATGCCGGTCATCTTTGCCAGCACCCTGCTGATCCTGCCTTACTTCTTCTTCAGCTTGATCGATAACGTGTCGGGTGGAGAGGTGTCGTGGGCTCGCACTTTGGCGCACCTGTTCCAGAACCACCGCTCGTGGTTCTACAACATCATGTATATCGCGATGATCTACGTGTTCACGTACTTCTGGGTAGCCATCACCTTCAATCCGAAGGAGATCGCCGATAACCTGAAGGACCACGGAAGTTTCATCCCCGGCTACCGACCGGGAAAGAAAACGGCCGATCACCTCGAACGAGTTCTCATGCGAATCACCTTCGTGGGTGCAGCGTTCCTGGCCATCATCGCCATCATCCCGAATGTGATCTCCTCCGAACTGGAGATTCCGCCACAGGTTGCCAGCTTCTACGGTGGAACCGGTCTCCTGATCGTGATTAGCGTTGCACTCGACCTTGTGCAGAAGATCAACAGTCATTTGGTCATGCGGAACTATCCCGGGCTCACGGACGAGTGAAGCAATCCTCTCAGGGGTTGCGCTGCGTTTCTCTACTGGCTACCGTCGGTCGCCGCGATGCGGCTGAAAATGACGGCCGCAATGCGACCGTCTTCCCCTCTCTCAGGGGCGACCGAAAGTAATCAGGGGCGGAACGCAGTGCAACCCTGATTAACTTTTGAACAGCTTTGTTTCCTGGCACCCTTGCTGATCTGCTTTCTCCGTCCCAGAATACGCTGGTTGTGAAGGAATGGTGTGCCCCGTTTGCGGGCGTCTGGCTCAATGGGAGTAGTCGGACGAGCGTTCATATGACAGCAGTGGCCACGATGTTGGACAACATCCGTAACGTATGAAAACGCTAACAGCCCTAAGTGCGATCTCTTATAAAAGCCCGAAGCGCCAGCGAGGGGAATACGTTGTCCCTCGCTGGCGCTTCGGGCTTGTATAAGAGGTTGCCCAATGAGCGATTGAGTGATTCTTCGATTTTCTCAGCAGGACGGGTAGTTCATGCGACTTGTGCTGGTTGGACCTCCAGGAAGTGGCAAAGGCACCCAGGCCGAACGTCTCGTTCGGCAGTTCGGCTTGGCTTGCATCGGAACCGGAGCGATGCTGCGCGATGCGATCAGTCGCGGGACGGAGATGGGCAAGCAAATCAAACCCCTGATGGACCAGGGACTGCTCGTTCCGGATCTGATCGTGAACGATGTGGTCGCGGAGTTGTTCCGCGGCCCCAATCGGCCCGATTGTTTCGTTATGGATGGCTACCCGCGAACATATTCCCAGGCAGTCGCATTCGATGCCCTGCTCATCCAGCAGTTCCTCGACCTCAATGCCGTGATCAATCTTATCGTTCCCGATGATGAAGTCGTCCGTCGGATCGGTGGTCGGCGATGTTGCCCGAATCCAACATGCGGTGCCAGCTACAATGTGTTCTTCCGGCAGCCGAAAGTGGCCGGCAAATGCGACAAGTGCGGGTCTGACCTGATCCTGCGCGACGACGACAAGGAGGAGACTGTTCGCCGCAGACTCCGCGAGTTCCACAACAACACCGAACTCCTCATTACCCATTACCGGCAACGGAACCTGCTCCGGGACGTGTCTGCGACTGACCCGGCCGACACGATCTACGCGAATATCGTTCGGGGGCTTGGCCGGTAGGTGTCTGGACTGCAAATGGGGCAAATGCCGAAGACATTTTTCCAAAGGATGCGAGTCAAGGCTGACGAGACAGGACACACGATTGAAGCCGACATAAACCGTGTAGAATAAGATAATAAGTTTTCCTGGGGTCACACACTGGAACATTTGCCACGCCCGATTCTGTAATCCGCCGGTGGGGCATGCCGCTCCGCGGCTTGACCTACCCGACAAAACCCATGCTCCGTTCTTCCAACTTCCGACCGCCAGAATTGAAATCGACCCGTGAGCTGGCCATGATGCGCGAGGCCGGCAAACTGGTCGCTCGCGCACTCAAGATCTGTCGCGATCTTGCCAAACCCGGTGTCAAAACCATCGAGATCGACCGGGCCGTCGAAGCGTTCTTCGCTAAGCACTCGGCCGTTCCACTCTTCAAGGGCTACCCCGGTAAAACTCCGTTCCCTGCGGTGACTTGCCTCAGCATCAACGAGCAGGTCGTTCACGGCATTCCCGGGAATCGCGCGTTGAAAGAAGGCGATCTGCTCAAGGTG
>DASZJS010000145.1:0-3997 GCA_035947935.1 Gemmata sp.
GGGGAGGCTAATCGTGTCGGAGGTTTGCCGACCAGGGGTCAGCGCATCAAAGTCCGTGGTGCTGGGGCGACTTCCGGAGGCGGCGCTGGCTTCTGGGCTTCTGCGAGAGTCGCCTTCACATCCTCCCAGAAGGCATCCCATTCGGCTCTTTCGTTTGCCGGCATTCCAATTCGGGCCAGCCACCCCCGAGTCGCTGATAGGTCTGAGTCTTTCAGCCAGTGTGATAATGTTTCGGATGCAGACTTCCGTTCGGAGCCACTCGACGAAACAGCATGTTTCCTGTGTAAGGCAAGATCATCTTTCAGCCAAGCGAGTGCCTTTGTCCTCAGGGCAGCAAGGGCATCAGGTGCTGCAGGCGAATCAACACCATCTCCGCGCGCGGCCAGCGCGGCGTAGCAGGCGGCGTTATATCGGTGCCCAGTAGACACGGCCTCAACGAGCTTGGGTTCGGCGCCGAACGCCTTCTCGAACAAGCCAACCGCAGACGCATACCGCTTCTCGAAAGGTTGACCGCACAACTCAGCGTACTCGCACGCCTCGCCAGGAGTAGCAGGTATGGCTTTGCCGGAGAGGATGCCTGGGAGCTTATGCTGTAGTTCTCGCATCCGCTCGGCCCTTGCCAGATTGTCCCGGGCGATCAAGTGGTTCGGATCGACCCGCAGCGCATCCTTGTACCTGGCCACCGCTCCATCCAGATCACCCCTCAGTTGAAGCACCCACCCCAGATTGGTGTGGGCCTCGGTGTACTTCGGGCGTATCCGGATTGCTTCCTTGTACTCGGTTATGGCCCCGTCCAGGTCACCCTTCCGACGTAGGGCGAGCCCGAGGTTGTAGTGAGCGATGGGATGGTCATGGTCAATCCGGAGGGCTTCCTTGTACTCGGCCACAGCCCCGTCCAAGTCACCCTTGTCCATCAGAAGTTTTCCCAAGTTGACGTGCGCAGGGACATATTCCGGGTCAAATCGGATCGCCTCACGGTAGGCGGCCACTGCACCATTCGGGTCGTTCTTCCTCTGTCGCACGAGACCTATGCCGTAGTGGGCAGAGGCGCAGGTCGGGTCGAGACGAATGGCTTCCTTGTATACGTCCATCGCACCGTCCTGGTCACCCTTGTCCGACGAGATGCCTCCCCGGTTGAATCGGGCGGGCGCGTAGGTTGGATCGACCCGAATGGCCTCTGTATACGCCGCGAGCGACCCATCCAGGTCACCTTTGTCATGGAGAGCAATTCCCAGGAGGTTGTGGGTAGCGGGGTTACTCGGGGCTAGGGCAATTGCAGCCTGATACCAACGGAGTCGCTCATCCGCCCCGTCCCGTTCGTGGAGCGGATACGTCTGGCCCAGGCTCATTAGCACCCCCAGATCCCCCGGCCGCCGCCGCACGACTGCAACAAGTAGTTCCCGCCGCCGGCCAACAGGAACTGCTTCGTTGTCCCCGAGGACTGCAACGAACCCTGGCGGCTGGTCACGTGCCTCTGACTTGGCTAGCAGACCCTCCATACGTGCTGTGTCACCCGCAAGGACCGTATCCCGGACGGCGTCCCGATATGGATCCGAATCAATACCTCGTAGTGCTAACCGCACTCGATTCGACTTCCCTGCCGTTAGTACCCTGTCGAGAGCTGCGACCAACCTGTCCTGCACGGCCGATGCAGCCACCCGAGCAGCCGCCGCCTCTGGCTGGGATGCGTCCGGATCCGCCCTGAAGTTTCCCAATGCCGCCCGGTATCGTGCCACCACCTCTTTCGTGGACGGGAACCGCGTCCCCATAGGCGTCCAGCGGAACAGGTCTACGGCGTCCAGCTCCCGAAATACCATGAGGTCGGCCCGGAGCCCTTTGATACGACTCGCCAGATCCTCAGCCCCGCCCTCGGCCGCTCGTTTCTCAGCCGCCTCCAGTGACAGGCCTGCCTTTGCCGCATCACCGGCCTTCAGGGCCTCCTCACACTGATTCAGATGAACAGTCACCGCCTCGGCATTCCGTTTCAGCCGGTCACGCTCTTCCCGATCCCGACCCGCCGCTTCCGTCCGTTGACGGGTTTCCTCACGGTCATGCCACCACCCGAACGCCCCAACTCCCAACAACAAAAGCCCGACGGCCCCAGCCAGAAACAGTTGCACTTGACGCCTTTTCCTTTGCTCGGCGGCCTTCTCCTCGGCCAGTCGCCGCGTCTTGGCCTCTTCTTCGACCCTGGCCTCGGCCAAGAACCGCTCACCCTCAGCCTTCACCAGGTCTAGCTCGGCCTGTCGAGCCCGTTCATCTGCCGCCGCCCGCAGGTTCGCCACCGCCCCAGCTACTCTACCCGCATCCGCAGGACGATTCTCCGGCTCCGGGGCCAGGCATCGCTTGCACAGGGCGACCAATTCTGGGTCTGCTCCACAACTATCCAGTCTAACAAAGCATTCGTCCACCTTTCCGCGTGCGGCAAGTACACGTGTCATCTCAGCTGTGTTGCCCGAGTAAGGCGGTTGACCTGTGAGGACGACAGCGAGGATGGCCCCGAGTCCGAATACGTCGCTTCGCTCGTCGATCTTCCCTATAGCCCCGACCGCTTGCTCGGGAGGCATGAACGCTGGTGTGCCCAGCACGCTGCCTGCCTGTGTCTCCGACCCATTTGATTCTCGGGCCGAACGGATCTCAGTCCCACTCAGCGTCTCGTCCGTGTCAGCCACAGTTCCAGCTGACCGGTTACTCAATACCTTAGCAAGCCCCCAATCCATCACCTGCACTTCACCGAATGACCCCATCATGACGTTTGCTGGCTTGAGGTCACGGTGGATGACATGACGGTCATGGGCATAAGCGAGGGCTTGACAGATTTGCTCAAAAGCAGCGATAAACCGACTGCGGCCGTGGCTTGGATTCGGGCGGTCGGCAAGCAGGTCTTCGAGGGTCTCGCCTCCGATAAGTTTCATCGCCAGGAATGGACGGCCATCGGGCAGCGTGCCGAGATCGTGAACAGGGGGAATCGCGGGGTGTTGGAGCTGGGCCGTTATGTGGGCTTCGTCAGCGAATCGACGGGCCGCGGCGGAGGCAGGAGCGAACTTCTCCAGCAGTACCTTCACAGCCACTTCACGGCCCAAGATAGTATCGGTTGCACGGTAGACGACACCCATCCCGCCGTGGGCGATCTCGTCGCACAATTCGTATCGTCTAGTGGATGGCTCCTTTGGCAAATCCAGCAAGTCGCCTGACTTTTCGTGGGCATGCAGAAGAGCCTCGACCGCTGTGCGGAGTTGGCGGTTCGCGCCGCAGGCGCGATCCAGGAACGCTGCTCGGTCTTTGGCCGATGGGATCTCCAGGGCCTTCAAAAAGATCGATTCTTCCGCCAGCATAGGCTCGGTCATTGGTACAAGTCTCCCACACGAGTAACCGTTCGCCTTGCTTCTTCGCACTACAATGCGACGTGAGGGCGAAAAAGCGGCCAGAATTATTTCCAAAAAACGTGACTGAAGGAGGTTATCAAGACTTGATGTCGCCGAGCGCATCCATCTCTCGCCGGAGCCACGCTTGGGCAAAGACCCAAAGCCTACGGGCAGTGCGAGGTGAAACTCCCACCAGCGGCGAGACTTCATCCACTGTGAGGCCGGCGAAGAAGCGTAGCTTTACCAGTTCGGCAGCCTGGGGCCGGACGGCCGCCAATCGTGTGAGCGCTTCATCGAGCAGCAAGACCTGCTCATCGGGCTGCCTTGCCACGATCTCGTCGGCGAGAAGATCTACATGCTGCAAGCCACCACCATATCGCTCGCGTCCCTTGCGACGGGCCTGCTCGACGAGGATTCGGCGCATGGCCTCAGCAGCAGCCGAGAAGAAGTGACCGCGCGAGTCCCAGTGTTGCACCTGATCGACGCTCACTAGCCGCAAGTAGGCCTCGTGGACCAGTGCCGTGGCCTGCAGCGTCTGGCCAGGCTTCTCCTGGGCCAACCGCTGGGCAGCGAGTTTGCGCAGTTCATCATAGACCAGCGGCAAGAGCTGCTCGGGTGCGTGTAGGTCGCCT
>DASZJS010000146.1:0-4265 GCA_035947935.1 Gemmata sp.
GACAGCATGAAACTTTATCCCGGAGTTCGAGTTCTTGGCTATCAAGAACTCGACGTGGACCTCACAGTCCCCGAAATCCTGTTTCGTGATCAGATCGGGGAGGCGGCCGTTTTCACCGTTCACCCAGATAGTGCCGCCTTCCTTTTTGCTTGCAGCAAGGCGCGTGTTTTTATCCGCGTTGAGTTTCACTTCGTCGGTGATAATCCACCCTGGATCGAATTGCTTCCACACTTCCGGCTTCATCAGGTCAATCCAGCCATCGGCCGGTTTGGGGTCGGACTTCTTTGGCTCCTCGGCCATCGCCACGACTGTCGTGCCAACCACCAGAAACAGACCTGCCATGCGAACCAACATGATGACCCTCCGATTCGGCGAATTCTTTACCCCCATCTGCCTTGGCCTATTATCATCAACGCGATTCCCTTTTCGGGGAAGCCCTACTCTTGAGGATTTTCCATGATACTCTCCCGAATCCAAGCTGGTCTTGCAGCAATTACCCTCCTGGGCAGTGCTGCCGTTGCTTCTGCCGCCGACGACTGGGTGTACTTCGGAACCTACACCGACAAAGCCGGCAGCAAGGGAATTTATCGCTCGAAGTTCGATGGCACGACCGGCAAGCTATCCGCACCGGAACTTGCTGCCGAGGCTCCGAGCCCATCATTTCTCGCGATCAGTCCGAATGGGAAGTTCCTTTATGCTGTCGCTGAAACGGATGGCAAAGATGGGGGCGGTGTGCTTGCTTACGCCCTCAATGCCAAAACAGGCGAACTGACGAAGTTGAACCAAGGGACAACTGGCGGATCTGGACCCTGTCACATCTCCATTCATCCAAAAGGTGAGTACGCCACCATCGCCAACTATGGCGGTGGGAGTACGGCTGTGATCAAACTGGGATCAGACGGCAAACTTGGAGAGCGAGTCGGATTCGTCCAACACATAGGCACCAGCGCCGACAAGAACCGACAGGAAGGCCCACATGCACACTGTTCGTTCTTCGATCCCAAGGGGAAGTACATTCTCACTGTTGATCTTGGAATTGACCGCGTCAAGGTCTTCACTCTCGACCCGAGTTCGGGTCTGAAGGAAGAAACAGAGGCAGATATTGTTACGCCTCCGGGTACTGGACCGCGGCATATTGCCATTGCCCCCGATGAAAAGTTCGCCTACGTCTGCGGCGAACTCAACTCAACCGTGAACGTCATCGAACTTGGAGGGAGCGGTGGGAAGAACAAGGTTGTGCAAACTCTTTCCAGCTTGACGGAACCTGTGAAGGGGAATTCGACGGCCGAGTGTATCCTCCACCCAAGCGGCAAGTTTGTCTATGTATCGAACCGCGGGCACAACAGCATCGCGGTCTTCAAGGTTGGCGAAGATCGGAAGTTGACTGCCGTGGGCCACATCACCGGGGACATCAAGATTCCGCGAAACTTCAACATCGACCCGAGTGGGAAGTGGATGCTAATCGCAAGCCAGGAGGGTGAGAAAGTTGGGGTATGGGAACTGGATGAGAAGACGGGGCTTGGCAAGGAAACTGGTAACACAGTCGAGGTCAGCAAGCCCGTGTGTGTGAAGTTTGTGCCAGTTGCAAAGTGAGTCTTGACTACCGTGTAACCCTCCGGTCGCTGGCCGGAGGGCTACAAAAAGCCAACGCTCAACCCAATCTGTTCCCGATTACGCCCCTTTTGAACCATTTTGGAAGTCACATCCCCTGTCTCTTCTGTAAGTAAGCTGCCAAGTCGTGTCCCAGGTTGCCATCGGTGCGAAGACGGACGTAATCGATCTCCATCGCCCGGCAACCGGCTTCGATGGCGGTATTGTGGTCGTTCAGAGCCTTGAGATAACTTGCCCGGATTCCCGGCGGGTCCGTGAGGATCTCGGGCAACCCTTCCAGACCACGGAACAAGGTGGTGTGCCGAAACGGGAAGTCGAGTTCGGCGGCATCGAGCGTGTGGAAGACCACAACTTCATGCTTCTGATAACGCAGGTGTTGTAATCCCGCAAGGAGAGTCGGAACATCATCGAGCAGGTCGCTGAAGACGAAGGCCATCCCACGGCGGCCCGTTCGTCCCGCCAGTTCGTTCAAGACTGGCCCCAATATTGCCGGACCGGGATAGGGTCCATCGGCAATCACCCGACAGGCTTCCCGTAACTGAATCATCTGACCGGACGGACGGAGAAAGGCCCGCATGCCACTAGCGAGCGTTCCAATTCCAACGCTGTCGGTTTGTTGGAGGACGAGATAGGCCATCGCAGCCGCTGCGGCAGAGGCTAGATCGTACTTGGTACGGCTCCCAGACCCATAGCCCATCGACTCGCTGGCATCCAACAGCAACCATGCGACCAGATTCGTTTCCTGTTCGTACTGCTTCAAATGGAATCGCTCCGTCCGCCCATACACCTTCCAGTCAATATGCTTGATATCATCGCCTGGGGAGTATTCCCTGTGCTGCGCGAACTCAACGGCGAACCCATGACGAGGGCTCCGGTGCCGACCGGATAAATAGCCCTCGACCACCTGCTTGGCTTCCAGTTCCAGGCGGTCGATCCGAGATAGTACAGCGGGATCAGGGATGGCTGGCATGGAGTGAAGGAAGACAGAGGAGGATGAAGGAAAACAAAGGAACGAACAACGAAGGCAAATGAAGGATTTCTTTCACCTTTCATCCTTCTCTCAGCCGCCCGCCTCGCGTGCTGGCACTTCTTGCAACAGTCTTCGGACCAGTTCGTCGGGGGTGATATTGTCTGCCTTCGCCGCGTAGTTTGTGATGACTCGATGGCGCAGGACGGGCAATGCGACAGCCTTCACATCCTCGATAGCGACGTAGGTACGGCCACGGAGGAGAGCCCGGGCTTTGGCTCCGAGAATCAAGTTCTGACCGGCACGCGGGCCAGCTCCCCAGGTGACGTATTTCTTCACAAAATCCGGTGTGTTGGCATCGGGTGGTTCACCGAGTTGGCCGTGCGGACGAGTGAGTCTCGCGAGTTTCATAGCATACCGGATTACATAACCGGCAGCCGGCACTTTTCGGACCAACGCCTGCATCGCCATCAATTCATCGCTGCTTACTACCCGATCCACTTGCGGTCGGGTGGTCGAGGTAGTGGATTCGATCACACGGTACTCATCTTCTTCACTCGGATAACCCACCGTGATCGTAAACATAAACCGATCTTGCTGGGCTTCGGGTAGAGGGTATGTTCCTTCTTGCTCAATCGGGTTCTGTGTTGCCAATACGAAAAACGGGTCTGGGAGTTTGTGTCGGGTGCCGGCCACAGTTACCTGACGCTCCTGCATCGCCTCCAGAAGAGCCGCCTGTGTTTTGGGCGGGGTTCGGTTGATCTCATCGGCCAGCACAACATTGGCGAAGATCGGTCCATGCAGGAATTTGAATGACCGCTGGCCGGTGGCACGGTCTTCCTGAAGCATCTCCGTACCTGTAATGTCCGATGGCATCAGGTCCGGGGTGAACTGGACCCGGTTAAAGGTCAGATTCATGCAGTCCGCGAGCGTCCGGATCATTAGAGTTTTGGCCAACCCGGGAACGCCCACGAGCAGCGCGTGCCCTTGACCGAGCAAGGCGATCAAAAGCAGTTCGAGTACCTCCTGCTGGCCGACGATTGCCTTGGCACATTCCGAGAGGATGCGATCGCTCGAATCTCGCAACTGGTCGGCAGCCACGGCTTCGTCAGACGACAGACCAACAACTTCCGCACGAATGGTCACAGTTTCTCCACAAATCAGGATGGCCCTCACCCCCCAACTCCCTCTCCTCAGGGAAAGAGGGAGTGAGCTTGAAGAAGTTGAAACGGGCATCGACACACACCGCAACTCTACCTCCCCTCTCCGCGGGGAGAGGGGTTGCGGGTGAGGGCTACTTTAACCAACAAACCCGGTCGCCTGTGGCGACCACAGCCACGTTGCGCTCGAAGCAAACAGTTACTGCCGGTCCCAACGCCGGGACTTCGATCTTGCCTAGGAGCCGGCCTGTCTCCAGATCGAGCATCAGAATGGGGAAAGATCGCACGACCCACGCATCATACAGCCCAACAGCCAGCCCGGGGAGTCGCCACATCTCGGGGTTCTTCTGGAGCGTGCCGATCATCCTGCTCCAAAAACCGGCAATAGGTTCACGAGGAATCGCGGCGAGAGGATAAACGATTGCGCATTTCTGACCCGCACACACCGTCCATCCACGCACACCATGCAATTCCGGCAACTTCACCTCCCAAGCCACTTCTCCGGTCTTGAGTTCAATCGCTACAAG
>DASZJS010000147.1:0-2813 GCA_035947935.1 Gemmata sp.
TACGGGAAGTGCGCCAGTGGGTTTCCTCGTGCTTGAGAGCGATACGGAGCGAAGCCCTGGAGAGTTGCAAGACCTCGCTCTTTATCGCGTCCGACCGATTTTCGGAAGCCTCAAAGGTGTTTCGAGTCCACCGCCCATCGGGGGCAACCTCCGCACCATCAATGTGAACGTCGATCCGGATCGCCTCAACACGTACAAGCTGACTCTGGATGACATCACAACGGCTCTCGCCAATGGCAACGCCATTGTCCCATCGGGTAATGTGCGCATAGGAGACCAGATACCCATGGTTCCGGTCGATGCAATGGTGACGCGGTGGCAGGACATCGCCGATATCCCCGTGAAGCCCGGTTCCAAGATTTATCTTCGCGATGTTGCCAACGTCGAGGATGGCTCAGACATTGCCACCGGCTATGCCTTGGTGAACGACAAGCGGACGGTCTATCTCTGCGTCACGAAACGAGCCGATGCCAGCACCCTGGATGTCGTTCACCGGTTGAAAGACAATTTGCCGCGGATGCAGGAGGCACTTCCCGAAGGGGTGACGCTCCACTTTGAACTCGATCAATCGCCTTACGTCACAAACGCAATGATTGGCGTGGGGACGGAAGGGATGTTGGGTGCCGCTCTTACCGGAATGATGGTACTGATCTTCCTGCGCGATTGGCGATCCGTCATTGTGGTTGTTTTGAACATCCCGCTGGCATTGATGGGATCGCTGGTGGCGCTCTGGGCCACAGGACAGACGGTGAATCTGATGACCCTCGGTGGGCTGGCACTTGCCGTGGGCATCCTCGTGGATGAAGCGACAGTTGAAGTCGAAAACATTCACACGCAGATGGAGAAGACTGATTCTGTGGCCGTGGCTGTTCGCCGCGGTAATAGCGAGACAGCGGTGCCGCGATTGCTCGCGATGCTTTGCATTCTCGCAGTATTCGTACCGGTGTTCTTTCTGGAACCCACTTCACGAAACCTTTTTTCACCGCTCGCGCTGGCTGTTGGTTTCGCCATGATTACGAGTTACGTGCTATCGAGTACGTTCGTCCCGGTTGTCTCAGTCTGGTTGCTTCGCCAGAACTTATCGCACAAGGGCGATGGACACGGTCATCACGGCGGTTTTTTTGACCGGATTACGGATGTCTACGGTCGATTGGTGACGCAGATCGTGAATAACCGCCGGGCAGTTATTACCGGCTACTTCCTTATCACGAGTATCATCCTCGTTGGTGGTGCTCCAAGTGTCGGCAGGGAAATCTTCCCGGTGGTCGATTCTGGCTATTTCCAATTGCGGATCAAAGCACCGACGGGAACCCGGATCGAACGAACCGAGGAACTAGCCAAAGAAGCACTCCGACGAGTTGAGGAAGTTGTTGGGCCGGGGAATATCCAAACCACGGTAGGTTATGTTGGGGTCGCCCCCTCCAGCTATCCGATCAATGCGGTTTATATGTGGACGAGTGGCCCGGAAGAGGCTGTGTTGCGGATCGCATTGAAGGAAGGGAGTGGCATTCGAGTCGAAGATTTGAAGTCCCGACTCAGGAAGGAGCTACCGGGCGAACTCGGAGACTGGCTCAAAGACAAACTCATCGGTGAGGCAGTCGATCCGACTGAGGCGGATCGCCGGGCTGCGAATATCAGACTCTCATTCGAGCCCGCCGACATCGTCAATGAAGTGATGAGCTTCGGTTCCTCCACGCCGATCGAGGTAATTGTGTATGGTCCTAACATTGCGGACAGCAAGCCCCACGCCGCCAAGATCCACGATGAGTTGGCGAAGATCGCCTCAATCAAGGATCTTCAGTACGGCCAGGCTCAAGATTTCCCGGTCGTTGCCGTGAAACTCGATCGTGCAAAACTGGGGCAAAGCGGCCTTACAGTCGCCGATGTCGGCAGATCGTTCGTTGAAGCCACCTCATCCAGTCGATTCGTCAATCCAAATTACTGGGGCGAGGCGACGACTGGATTTGGTTACCTTGTCCAGCTTCAGGTTCCACCGAAACGGATGGATTCGGCTCGTGAAGTCGGACTCATCGGTGTGAAACAAACAGACAAAGAACAGCTCCTCCTCCAGGATGTGGCAACCATCAATGAGGGGACAATGCCCGCCCAGTATGACCGGCTGAACCAGCGGCGAGTTATTAGTTTGACTGGAAACGTGGAAGGGAGCGACCTCGGTCGAGTTGCTACAGCGATCGATGCCGCGATCAAACGAGTTGGAGACCCGCCTCGCGGCGTTCGTGTCGATGTCCGGGGGCAGATCAGTCCGATGCGGGAAATGTTCAGCGGGCTGGCAGCGGGGTTGGCCCTCTCTGTGGTATCGATCCTGATTCTGCTCACTGCGTACTTTCAGTCCCCGAAACTGGCTGGGGTTGCCGTGTTCGCAGTCCCTGCAGTGCTGTCTGGGGTCGTACTGGCTCTATTGGCAACCGGGACGACTTTGAACATCCAGTCGTTCATGGGGGCGGTCATGGCGGTTGGTGTGGCAGTTGCCAACGCGATTTTGTTGGTGACTTTTGCCGAACAGCGGCGAAAGGAACTGCCGGACACTCCCACCCGCGGTGCGGACGCGGCGGTTGAAGGTGGGATGCGGCGTCTTCGCCCGATCCTGATGACCTCACTGGCGATGCTCGCTGGTATGGTTCCAATGGCTCTCGGTATTGGCGATGGCGGCGATCAGACTGCCCCACTTGGCCGTGCCGTGATCGGTGGCGTGCTGGCTGCGACGTTTGCGACCCTCTTCGTTCTCCCGGCTGTCTTTACAATCGTGCGGTCGGGCAGTTCGACAAGCTCGGCATCCCTCGACCCTGCCGATC
>DASZJS010000148.1:0-10968 GCA_035947935.1 Gemmata sp.
CTCGATGCGTATCAGTTGATCTCCCTGAAACTGGAACCGATCGCCGCGATCCACTCCCGCTTCTCTTTTGAAATCACCTTCGTCCTTGGACTCAATGATCCAAACTCCCTGGAGCCGGTCGCGATCGGAAACGCTTTCACCACTTGGAACGCCACTACCACTGTCTGGGACACTGTCCGGCTTTTTCGTGCAGCCAACCGTGAGGGCAGTCAGCGCTGCGAACAGAAGAAGAGTTCCATTTCGCATCGCGTCACTTTCTGTCGGTGATCGATAACTGAAGTTTCACCTTGGTGAGCACCCAGACGATGGCGTCGGGGCTAGGGTTATCGAGATTCGTTGGTCGGGGCTTATTCACCGGCTCAACGAGTATTCTGGCCGTCTTCCGGTCGAGGGCATAGACGCCGTGAGATCCATAGCGACCGACCGGATTTCCGGCTGCATCAAGGAGGGTCAGTTCGATTTCCTTTGGAGTTGTGGTTTCGTTCAGCTTAATCCGATAGGTCTTTCCTTCGATTTCTTTTCCGCCCGCGAGATACTGCCAGCAATCACCAGAGATGCGAACGGCTCGGAGCGGGCGTTCGTCTTCCCCCTCCTGTTCACTCTGGCCGTCTATGGTAAGCTTCCAGTCGCCCTGGAAGCGGCCGAGGTCGTCCTTCGATTCGGGTTCGCGGATTCCCCAATACCACACCACAGCCCCACTGACCCCCAGAAGCAAGACGAACGCTGCCATCTTCCCCAACCGGCGAGGCCTGCGCTGGGGAGTGATCTCCAGCTGCACCAGAGCAGGCGTCGGGCTTTCTACCTCTCCTTGCGTAGGGCTCAAGGAAGGTGGTGTCGGCTCTTTGGTCGGTTCTTCAAGAGTCATCGCCGCCCCGTTTGGAGTCGGCGGACGAGGTATTCGGCCAAGGCTTTGCCCAGCGGACGATCAGTGAGCATCTGAACGTAGTCCACGCCGCTTCCATCGCATCCCCTGCGAATCTCCGTCAGATACTTTTCGACCACTCGCATGTAGGCAGGACGCAAAAGGTGCGGACGTGTCATCACTTCTTCGTACCCTTCCAGTCCGATGAACCGGACGTTCCCATCGAGCGGGAACTTCACTTCATCGGGGTGGAGGATGTGGAACAGAATGACCTCATGCCCGCGGAATCGCAGGTGTCGCAGACCGGCAAGTGTCGGCTCAAGGTCTTCGAGACAATCCGAGATCAGCACGACGATCCCGCGACGGCTGATTTGATCCGCAACCCGATCGAGTAGCGGGCCGATGGTCGTTTTGTCCCGGGGTTTGAGATCTTCCAGGACATGGGTAATCGCGTGGATGTGTCCGAGTTGGCTGCTGGTGGGTAACTCCGTGACGAAATCGGTGTTGAAAATCCGCAAACCGATCGAATCGCGCTGGCGGATAATCATGTAGGCCAGGGACGCGGCGAGCAGCTTGGCGTATTCGAGTTTGTTCGTTGCCCGCGATCCATAACGCATAGAGTTGCTGCTATCGAGAAGCAGGTGGCAAATGAAGTTCGTCTCCTGCTCGTACTGCTTGATCGTGTAGCGTTCACTCCGACCGTAACTTTTCCAGTCGATGTGCCGGATGTCGTCGCCCGGCACGTATTCCCGATGCTGGACGAACTCGACCGAAAACCCTTTGAATGGGCTCTTGTGATCGCCCACGCGCAACCCCTCAACCACCTGTCGGGCTTTCATGCCGAGGGCTTCCGCACGGGCAAGAACGTCGGGATTCAGATAGGTGGGCATCGGGGGTGGGGATTGTGGATTGTTGGTTGGAGATTGTGGATTGTTAGTTGGGGATTAGGGATTGTTAGTTGGGGATTCTTGTCCTGAAGCCTGCGGCTCCTGTTTTTCCAATTAACAATCAACAACTAACAATCCACAACCTGCAATAGATTTAGGCCGCCACCGCTTTCGCTGCGCTCTTTATGAGGTCGCGGATCACTTGATCGATGGTTACCCCTTCGCTTTGTGCTGCGAAGTTCAGGATGAGCCGGTGTCGCATGATTGGAGTGGCAACCGCGACCACATCATCGCCGGCAACGTGATTCGAGCCTCGAAGCAGAGCGTGGGCCTTTGCCGCGAGAATGAGGTTCATGCTGGCCCGTGGTCCTGCCCCCCAGGTCAGCCACCGCGATACGAAATCCGCAGCCTCTGGAGTGCCCGGCCGGGACAGCCGTGTGATCCGCTTGGCGAAGTGGAACACCTTATCCGACACTGGCACGCGGCGAACAATCTGCTGCAAACCAATGATATCCTCCCCGGAAAGGACCGGGGATACTTTGGTTTTCGTGTCGGAGGTGCCGATCCGCATGATCTGTTCCTCTTCCGCATCGCTGGGGTAGTCCACCTTGATGAGGAAAAGGAATCGGTCGAGTTGGGCTTCCGGCAGGGGATAAGTCCCTTCCTGTTCGATAGGGTTCTGGGTCGCCAAAACGAAGAACGGGTTTTTCATCGCGTGATCGACGCCGCCGATGGATGCCTTCCGTTCCTGCATAGCCTCCAGGAGCGCGGCCTGGGTTTTGGGAGGCGTGCGGTTGATCTCATCCGCCAGCACGATGTTAGCGAAGATCGGCCCGGGCATGAACTTGAACATCCGCTCCCGTGTCACCGGGTCGTCCTGAATGACTTCGGAGCCGGTGATGTCGGAGGGCATCAAGTCGGGGGTGAACTGGATGCGTTTGAAACTCAGATCGAGAGCCTGGGCGAGCGTGGAGACCATGAGGGTCTTGGCGAGTCCGGGCACACCCATGAGAAGAGCATGACTCCGGCAGAAGATTGCCATGAGCAACTGATCGAGAACCTGATCCTGCCCGATAATCACTTTCCCAATCTCAGCCTTCAATCTCTGGTGTGCCTCACGAAGCTTTTCGATCATCGCAATGTCGTTCTCAGGAGGCGTACTCATAGGTTGGCTCGGGGGATTCGCTGGAAAATGGAACGTGATCCGGGCGGGAGGAAATCCGGTGTGATCCTGTTATCTAACCACACCAGACGAACGGACGCAAAGGGTTCAACCCGGTAATTTGGGGAAAGTTTCCCGTCAATGCGTAGTAAATTGCCCCGCGCATCGGCAGTCAATTATAACAGAAGCACAGAAGCCGGCACACAGGGGGGCACTGGTTCTGCTCATCTTTCCCTCACGACTGATCGCGAGAGTCTTGACACGCTCAGTCGGAGTTCTTCACGCCGTAGGCTTGTCCTTTGGCTGTTGTTCCTTCAGAAGATCGCGGATTTCGGTGAGGAGTTTCTCGGTGGGTGTTGCCTCCTGGGGTTTGGTCTCCTCGTTCTTGAGAAGATACTTGTGGAGGCTGTTCACCCCTTTGACGACCAGGAACATGCAGAACCCGACAATCAAGAATGTGATGATCGTCTGGATGAACTGCCCCCAGCCAAGTTTGGCGTCCTTGTACAGCGTCAACGTCTGCCCCGTGACATCGAAGCCGCCCGTGATTACGCCGATGATCGGCATAAACATATCCTTCACCAGTGAATCGACGACTTTACCAAAGGCAGCGCCGATTACGATGCCGACGGCGAGATCCACAACATTGCCGCGCAGGATGAACTTCTTGAACTCCTCGATGAAGCTTCGCATGGGAACCCCTGGTTGGAAGAAGTGATGCAAAAGGTGGTGGACTTTTCGTCGACGTCCGACTGCTGCGAAATGTATTCCGAAGCTGAGAAGAAGGAGAAGTAAAATGCGTTGGCCAACAGACCACTCCATGATCTTCGTGTGCTTTCTTACAGCGACAACGAGTGCAAGCGCACAAGCCCAACCCACCCGCACGCCACCCAACAACGTCTTCATCAATGCCGACGACCTCGGGTACGGCGACCTCGGCTGCTACGGCCAGAAAAAGATCCGCACCCCAAACATCGACCACTTGGCTGGCGAAGGGATGCGGTTCACGACCCACTACTCGGGCAGCAACGTGTGCGCACCGTCGCGATGCGTCCTGATGACCGGCAAACATCCGGGGCATGGCTACATTCGCGAGAACCAGCAAGCCAAGGGCTTCCCAGAGGGGCAAGAGCCAGTACCTGCTGGCACGCTTCAACTGCCATTCCTGCTGAAAAAACAGGGATATACGCTTGGGGGCTTCGGCAAATGGGGATTGGGACCGGTCGGCAGTAGCGGCGACCCTCTCAAGCAAGGCTTCGACCGTTGGTATGGCTACAACTGTCAGGCAGTTGCCCACAACTACTATCCGACCCACCTGTGGGATAACGACAAGCAGATCAAGCTCGACAATCCGAAGTTCTCCGCGTACCAGAAACTGGCCGCCGATACCGATCCCCAAGATCCCAAGAGCTACGCGGGGTTCACGGGTAAGGAGTACGCCCCCGACCTCATCGGCAACAAGGCGTTGGATTTTGTCCGGGCCAACAAGGACCGTCCATTCTTCCTGTACTATGCCACCACGGTACCGCACCTGGCTTTGCAAGTGCCCGAGGATTCGCTCAAGGAGTATGCCGGGAAGTTTCCTGAAACGCCGTACATCGGCGACAGAGGCTATCTACCACACCAGCAGCCACGCGCTGCGTATGCCGCGATGATTACTCGCATGGACCGCGATGTCGGGAAGCTTCTGGCTCTCCTCAAGGAACTCGACCTCGATGAGCGAACCATCGTTGTCTTCACCAGCGATAACGGGCCGTTGTACGATAAAGCCGGTGGCACCGACGCCGACTTCTTCGACAGTGCCGCGGGCTTGAAAGGACGCAAAGGTTCCTTCGACGAGGGCGGCTTCCGCGAGCCTTGTCTGGTCCGCTACCCGGGACGGATCACTGCAGGCAGCACCACGGATCGCGTCACCGGGTTCGAGGACTGGCTCCCGACCCTCCTCGAACTCATCGGTGCCAGGGACAAGACGCACGAGGGTCTCGACGGCATCAGTTTTGCGCAGACTCTTCTGGGCAAGAAGCAGGAGCCTCGCCCATTCCTCTATCGCGAGTCACCGGGCTACGGTGGTCAGCAATGCGTCCGCGTGGGCGACTGGAAGGCAATCCGAAAGAACTTGAACCCCGGCCCAAAGGCAGCGAACCAGAAGCCCGGCGAGGTCGAACTCTACGACCTCGCCAGCGACCCCAGCGAGAAGACGGATGTGGCCGCGAAGCACCCCGAGGTCGTTGTAAAGCTCCGTGCAATCCTGGAGAAGCAACACGTGAAGTCGGACCTCTTCCCGATGCGTGCATTGGATGGCGGCAAGGATACTCCCGAAAAGCCGCACCGGGCACCTGGAATGTCTCTCGGTGTTAATAGGAGACAGGAGACGGGAAGACTGGCATCGCCCAAAATTGCGGCCCACGTCCGAATGTTAGAGAAGCGACTTCCCGCGAGACTCATGTTTACATTCAACGGCCCATTCAGCGGCTCTGAAATGTACGGCACCTGGTCCGGTACAGCATACTTTCCCGCCGAAACCAAGAGCCTGGAGCGACGTCTTTCTTGAGGGCTGGAGTTCGTCTCCGGCCCTTTCGTCTTCAATCTGGCAGAGTACAATCGGCTCATGGCTGCCGACCGCGAACCCCCGACAACCACCGACTACGTAGTGACCGCGCTGAGCCCCGTGCTCATCATGCTCATGGTCGGGAGTCTGGTCTTCTTCCTCGTCGAAGTCCTCTACGATGGGAAGTATTCGGGGCGGCTCCTTTACACGCTCTTCTTCTTCGTAGCCGGGGCGGTTCTGGTTGCACGAATCGCGATCGAAACCGATGCCTCCCGAGCGTCCGGGTACGGCTTGATCCTCGGTATCGTCACATACCTTGCCTTGCTTACTTACGTCGAATACCCCGGTGGTGGATGGTTGAAGTCTTTTGGCTGGCTGGTCAATCTTGGTCTCATGGTTCTGATCTGGTGGAGCGCGCACAAGCTCACCTGGGACTGCACCAACATCGATGAAAAACGCAAGGGTGCTGGCCGCGGGCTGCTCTCGGCCGCGGGGCTGGATGCGGATGCTAAGGAAGAAACAGGAAGCTCAACCAGTGGGGGCGGTGATTCCAGTGAGTCAACCAAGAAGAAAAAGAAGAAGGTCAAGAGATCCAAGCACGATTCCAAGCTCTGGGACTGGATTGAAAACTACAAGAAGCATCGCGAGACTCAGCGGAATGGTCCTCACACTCCCGGCGTGTGGGTGATTTACTTTGCCCTCGCGGCCCTTCCCCTGTTTGCCCTGGGTCAATCGCTGGTTGACTCAGACGATGACAAGCGCAGGCAAGCCACGTTTCTGCAAATGGCCGTGTATGTGGGCAGCGCCCTGGCATTGCTCGTTACGACCAGCTTCCTCGCATTGCGGCGATATCTCCGTCAGCGAAAGGCAAAAGTCCCCGCCACCATGACGGCCTCATGGCTCGGATTTGGAGCCGTTCTCATTGTCGTGTTTCTCGCACTGGGAGCATTTCTTCCCCGGCCACACTCGGAGGTTCCCTGGTTCGGCATCACGCGGGCGGGGAAGTCGGATCGAGAAGCATCGCGATACGCTATGAACAAGGGTTCAGCCGGGAAAGGCGATGGGGCCAGCGGCGATACCACCAAGGCTGGTGATGGTGATGCCTCTGGAAAAAACGGCAAGCCCGGTGGAGGAAGCAAAGGGGAAAAAGGGAGCGGCGGCAAAGGCCAAAAAGGGAAGTCAGGTTCCAGTAAGAATGGGAAGTCGGGTGAGAAATCCGATTCCGGAGAATCAAAGGGAAGCGGAGACGACAAGGCAGAGGAGAAATCCGAGGACAAACGCGACGAAAAAGATTCCGACCGCGACGGGAAGACGGATAAGGATGAGGACGAAACGAAAGATAAAGCCGACGGCAAGGATGGTGCGAATCGCAATACCCAATCCACCACGCAACTTGGAGCTCTGGCCCAAAAGATCGCTGGTGCGTTGAAGTGGCTTGTATTCGCCATTGTGGCCGTGCTGGTTGTGGTCGCCGTGGTGCTGGCATTTCTCCGCTACCTGGCCCCGTTCACAGGCTGGGCACAAAGACTTCTCGATGCGATCCGCAACTGGTGGGCTGGGCTGTTTGGCGGTCGCAAAAGTGGTGAGAAGAAAGAATCCACAGCCATTGTTCCGCTTGGGCCGGTGCGGCCGCCGCCATTTCATGAGTTCTCGAATCCCTTCGCGGATGGGTCCGCGGAACGACGTGATCCCGGCGAGTTAGCGGACTACACCTTCCTGGCACTCGACTCCTGGGCCTGGGATAAGGACGCTGGTCGCGATCCGACCGAAACACCGTTGGAGTTTTGCACACGGCTGGGTGAGTTATTCCCGGAGCTGTCTGAGATCCTGAGCCGGTTTGCGAGAATATACGCGCGGGTGACCTATTCCGAGTTGCCTCCACCGGCAAATACCCTGGAGATTCTCGAAGAAATGTGGGAGGGGATGGTACACGGGGTCGTGGTGGCCTGAAGCTTTGTATTCTGCGCGGTATGGTGGGCGGCTCTGCCCACGCGTGCACGCGTGGCCAGACTGTCTTCAGTTCGGGCGCGTTCCATCCCAATCTCGATCACTGGCAGGCTTTGTCATGTTATGTCATGTTTTTTCGGCCTTTTGGAACACGACCATCGGCAGAAATAATCACTTCAATCATTAACAAACTCGTGATTTGGACCGGCTGACCGATCCCCTACTTCCCTGCTCTGGCCTCTCGGTAACATCATGTGGGCGTGGTTCAAAGCGGGGTAACAGTTGAAATCAATGATCCCATTTTCCCGCTGTGGGTTCACTTTTTCGGGGGATCCTTCGCCTTCTGATCGAGCAGGTAAGCCATGAGATGGTGGAAATCGGCTTCAGGAATCACGTCGCCGAAATTGGCTGGCATTGGCGAGAGCATCGTTTCCCGGTTCTGGGCGATGTCCTTGGTCGGAATGCGAACTTCTTTGCCCTCACCGTCTGCGACGATCAGCACCTCACCCTCAACCCGAAGCATCAAGCCCGTTATCGTCCGATCGTCCTTTGTGGTGATAACCCTGGCCCGGAACGCTTGATCGACGTTCCTGTTCGGATCGAGAACATCCTCAAGCAGTCGTTCCAGTCCACGGACGCCGATGCCATCGAGTTGAGGGGCGATCTTCCCGCCCTGGTCGGCAATCCGGTGACACGCGCCACAGTGCTTTGCGAAGAGTTTGACCCCGAGTTCCTTGTCGGTCTTGGCCGAGGCATAACTGGTCGCCCGCTGCTTCATCAATTCCGCAAGTCGCTGATCGAGAGCCGGAAGTCCTTTGGTCAGATCGCCAATTTGTTTGTCGAGATTGGGAACCTTGGCGGCTCGCAGTCGTTCGAGAATGACCCTCTCTTGAAGCAACCGGGCCGGTGCCTTCCCTTGCTTCACGGCATCGAGGAGGTCTTCGGCTCCGCCCGGTGTACCGGCCAGTGCGGTGCCGATGGTGATGGCGATGCGATACGGAGCGTCCTTGAGCGAGTCCCGGGCATCGAGCCGCGCCTCCTTGATTGCGGAACCAGCCATCGCAATGAGCAACCGTTCTCGCAACTCCGCTGGGATCTTGGGATCGGCAAACACTTGCCGAACTACCGGTAATCCTTCCTTGGGTATTGCTCGCAGTACGGTATCGGCTGCGGCGATCCGCAATTCGGTCGGGCTCATGGGATGTGTCAACAAGTTTGTGAGTGCCTTGACCGTTCTAGGTTTGAGTTTGCTCTCATCCAGGCTACCAAAAAGGCCAGGAAGTGCAGCGAACACCCGTGTGATCGAGAGGAGCCGCTTCATGTTTTCCTGGTCGATCGGTTCCTTGCCGGGAAACGGCGAGACCAGTTCTCGATCGACAACATCCTGAACCCGCTGTTTCTGTTTACCGTCAAGTTGCTTACCACGGCTCTGAAGCGCACGGAGAAAGCCGAGCAACCCATCGCCGATTGCCGGTGTGTAATCGAGGTCGGTCAGCCACGATATTGCGACTGCCCATTCATCATTCGTGCCATATCGCCCGATATGTTCTGACGCCGCAGGGATGCGATCCTGGGGTAATTTGTCGGCTGCCAGTAGAGCCACCAGATACTGTGCTGCCATCCTGTTCGGAATGGCCACCGCCATCTCGGTATAAATCGGGTCAAAGCCCTTAGCGAGTGCCTTCTCATCGGTGAACGGCGGCCACGCTTTATCATTGTCCCGCAGGCAGTTCCGCAGGGCAATTCGAGTGGCCTGGCGCAGATGCGTATCGTCCTGGGCACAATTCTTTAGCACTTCCAGGAGTGGAGCAACGAAGTCGGCGTGCGGGTGAAAGGTTACCGTCTCAACACACGCCATGCGGAGGTGAATGGAGTCGAACGACTTGAAGATATCGAGCAGAACATTCCGTTCCGCATCGCCCCATTTCGCCCGGCTGTTCAGGGCTCGAACGAGGTGGCCGCCCAACCACTCCGGTTTCAGTTCCTTATTATCACTCAATTTCTTCGCGATGTTCACCACTTCGGCGTACTCATTAACCGGGAATGCCTCTTTGCCAGCTTCCAATATGAAGGCTTCCCATCCAATAACAGATGTCAATTTATCATTGCTTTCCAACTGACTGATATTATTATTTAGTTTCATCCCTTCTGCATTTCGCTTGCGAAGTTGGTGTCCTGCCAGAAATCGCACCGTCAGATTGGGATGGAGCAAGTCATTGAATAATTCATCGTTGGTTGCTGCCGTGAAATCAGTTCGGTGAGCCTTCGGCGGAGGCGCTGTGCCATCCTTACCCTTCCACACAATCCGCCACACGCGACCACGATCCTTGTCTCGCCGGGGGTCTCGCAAATCCACTTCGTAGTGCCCGATGATCTTGTTGTAAAAATCGGACACGTATAACGCACCATCGGGGCCGAGCTTGATGTCCACGGGACGGAACCACGGATCTTTGCTCACGAGGAAATCGGGCTGTTCCACACCCACTGGCGTTGCGCCTTTCCAGTCGATGCGATCGAAGTTGATACGGTTCGTCACCACATTGCCCAGGAACATCGTCCCCTTGTACTCCTTGGGAAAATGGTCGGCATCGTACCACGAGAGGCCACACAATGCCGTGCTGCCGTGATCGTGGTTGGTCACATGCGGTGCATAACCCAGTCCATCGTGCGGCTTGCCGAAGCTGTCGTAATACCCGCCGGGGATGAGTTGCGTGATCGGCTTCGAGTGGCAATCGGCGGTGTAAAGATTGAACCACGGATCGATGGCAATCCCGAAGGGGTTTACCTGACCGCGGGTGTAAACCTCGATCCGGCTGCCATCGGGACGGAAGCGGAACGTGTTCCCCGAGTTCATCTCGACCTCGTGGCCGTCCTTGCCCTTCACTTTCGAGGTGTTGAGGTAACCGTGGCAGGCATAAACCCAACCATCGGGCATAAATGTGTACGAGTTGTACATCCCGTGAGTATCCCGGTATCCGAAACTGCTAAACAGCACTTCCATTTTGTCGGCTTTGCCAGTGCCCTTGGTGTCGGTGTATTTGCGAATTTCGCCCGCGCTGGAAACAATGCACGACTGGCAATCCGGCATTGGGAGAATGCCAATCGGGATGTTCAAATCGTCCGCGAACACTTGAACTTTCCTGGCTTTTCCGGTTGTGGGGTCGAAATCCGAGAGGACAAACAGCTTATCGGTAGGCTTGACGCCGGGTGGTGCGGCAAATGGATAGTGGTGAGAGGTGGTGACCCACAGCCGTCCCTTGGCATCGAACGCCATCTGAATCGGCTTCTGGATATCGGGTTCGCTGGCGACAAGCTGCACATCGAACCCTGACGGGACCGTGAACCCGCGTCGTTCATCGGCGGCACTGAGTGCATCGGTGGGCGCGACGACAGGAGGTTCCTCTGCGGCCAGGAGATGGCTGGAAGGAATAGACGTCCCAAGAAGGGTCAACAAAAGCAGAAGTGCGCGCGATCGCATCGGGGAGGGTCTCCATCGTGTGAAGTTGGTGTCTCGAATTGTACCCGGAGGGAGACGAAGAGACGAGTCACTGATGGAAAGGGC
>DASZJS010000149.1:0-4708 GCA_035947935.1 Gemmata sp.
GGTCGCTGACGCTCCCGGCTCGCCTAAAACCTTTACTGATGAGCGTTTTAGGCGAGCCGGGAGCGTCAGCGACCGGAGGCTACAAAACTCCAAAAGCTTCCGCTCACGACTACTCACTGTTACCCCACTTTGAACCACGCCCAATTCCTGGCTTTTCCTTCGGAACCCGAAGACCGCTACGGGCAGAGTCAGTCCTTTCTCTTCTTCGCGCTTTTCGCTTGCTCTCTTGCCAGCGATACATCATCAATTTTCACCCGCTCTTCCTCCTCTCGTTTCGCCCGCTCTTCCTCCTCTCGCATGGACTCAGGACTGGGCATACCAACCACTATTCCCCTGAGGGGCGGTCTGATGTCGTCTTTTCGCCGAACGATGCCGAGATCAACAGCAACACAGTGTCCTTTCTGCGCGTGTCTCCGTGCCACACTGATTGTGTCGCAATAGTGGACGTTCTTTTTACACCCCTCGCAGAACCGGACCGCATTGTCTTTCGTCACCGTCAACTCATCCCACCGCTTGGCGCAGACGAAGTTAAACCAGAGAGGGAATGTCGCTAGCGTTTTGTTCTGTTTCCCCGCGCAGTATTCGATCTTGAGCCTACTGACGACAGCCAGCCAGTCGGTATTGAGCCCTGCGGCAAGTTGTTGAAGTTTCCTCGTGATATGTGATTCCTCTTCTGGAGATGAGAGTTGGGCTGTGAGTCGCAGGAATTGTGCTTTTGTCTTGCTCTCGTCATCGTCACGTTCATCGAGCCAATCGGCATAGACCAGACGAGTCGTATCATCGGTCGGGTTCTCAAGCAGCTTCTGGAGGAAGTCATTTTCATGGTGCATGGTCGTCTCCGATTGGAGTGTGATGTGGAACTTCTGAATGGATACCGGACATTTTAACGGGAACAACGCGCCAGCCCCTACTCCAACTCTTCCCAGTTATCTCGCTCGACGTTGCGAGTTCGTCGGCGACTCTTCTTCGATTTCTTTCGAGGTAAGCGATATCTCACCCACGCGGGCACTTCCATCGGTTCCGGGGGAAGCAGGTCAGCCGGTCGGCGGATGAGGGCGAGTGTAACAGCAACGCAATCGCCTCTCGCGGCGTAGGCGCGGGCTTCATCGAGCGTGTCGCAGTAGTGGACGTTTCTCTCGCAGCTTTCGCAGAACCGAACATTCGGGGTGTCGCTCGGTGTCAGCCGGTTCCACTGTTTGGGGCACTCGAACTGGAACGCCAGACGGCAGGCTTCGAGTTTCGGATGACTCACGAAACGGAGCCATTCCGGGTCGAGAGTAGCAGCGAGTTTCTGGAGCTGATTCAGCCAACGGATGCGATTCAAACCCTGCTCGGGACTCACAGCCATCTGAAGTTCGAGGCGGATGAAGTCGGCCTTTGTTTTGCAGGTAGGGTCGCCTTGTTCTTCAAGCCAGTCGGCATAGACAAGGCGAGCGGTGTCATCGTTGGGAACTTGGCGAATTGCGGATAGAAACGTGGTTTCTTCGTCCAAACAAGCCTCCGGGGTCGGGTGCGCGAATCATGCCCGCTCAGACACGGGCATCGCACCGGAGGTTCGGTCTGCAAAAGACAGGTCGCTGACCCTTCCTGCTCATCAAAAACACATCACTATCGTTTTGAGGCATACGCTCTTTATGCTCTCAGCGATTTTGATTTGACACAAGCCCGAAGCGCTGTCGCTGACTCTTCCGGCTCGTCAAAAACACCGCGACGTCGCTCTTTAAAGAGCGACGTCGATCCTCTCTTCACTCTCCACTCTCCACTACTCCCGCTCACCCCTTCCGCGATGGCCGCTTACCGAAGGAACCGCACACATCGGCGACCTTGCCGGACTCTTCGAGGGCAACGTGGAACCGCTGTTCGCCTTCCAGACGGTGAACCGTCATGTGGTAGGCCTGGGATACGGTCGCGAGATAGGGTCGCTTCTCCGGGCTCACCGGTGGCCGTAACTGACCCCACGACCCATCGCCCAGATAGGGAACGCCGTTTCTGTCGCGGTGGCCATCAATGAGGGGATGCGTGCGCTTGAAGGTGTGGTCGTGGTGTTCGAGGACTGCATCCACGCCATGTCGCTCGAACAGCGGAGCCCAGTGAATCCGGTTTCCTTCACCCGTTCCACCCGATCCCTCGGGAGTCCGGAACGAAGGGTATGCCGGGACGTGGTTTGCCACGATCAGGTGTTCCCGGGTCTCGCGTTCCGCCAGCGTTTGAGCCAGCCAGTATGTCTGTTCCCCAGCAACGGGTGCGATGTGGCCGGTGTCGAGAAGTACGAGACTGAGATAGTCGCCAAAATCGAGAGCAGCAAAGGTGGTATCCCGGAACAGCCCATCGAACACCGAGAGGAACGAAGGGGAATCCGACCGCTTGCCCACATACCCACCGCGAACTTCGTGGTTTCCAATGCACGCCAGCATCGGGATCAGCCGACCCCGGCTGTCCACCATGTGTTTGCTGTAGTTCTGGAGGAATGCCAGGAATGTCTTTGGTGATGTTCCGTTGTCGTATGCCAGATCGCCGCCGATCAGGGCAAAGTAAGGGTCTTGCTTTGCCGCGAGAATGTTTGTGTTGACCGCGTGGGCGTTAACGCCGCTGTCTCCACCGGAAACGAATGTGATTGTGTCGGTGGCCGTGGCCGGCATTGTGTGGAATTTGAACATCGGTGAATTGCTGCCGATGCGGAACAGGTAATCGGTGCCTGGGGTGAGTCCGCTCAATTCGGTACGAAACACTTTCAGGTCGGTGCCTGTAAAGGGCTTGGTGATCGTGCTGGCGGCGAGCCAGGCTGTGCCCTTGGCAGGGAGGTAGTGGATGGGGAGCGTTTCGGCAGGAACATCCGGCCCGATCCACTGAATGGTCATGGTCGTGGTCGGGTCGCGATGCCAGGTGAGGAACAGGCCATTGAGGGTGGGAGCGGGGCCGTTGGCTGGCGGTGGTTCCAGTTGGCGGGGGAGATCAGATGACGCATGTAGCGCGGATCTGGTTGCCAGTGCGGCAGTCAGTCCAAGCGTGGACGTACCGAGGAAATCTCGGCGGTGCAGCGGCAGCATTGGGGGGTGTCTCGGCGTTAAGGCAGTGAAAAGTGTGGCAGGTGGGACGATCTAATTGTAATCCGGTTTCAGAGGCATCGTCACGTACAAAGTTTGCAAGTTAACGATTTTTTCACACAATTGGGATTTGTGACTTGCCGGTAACCGGTCGGATCGCAAGTGAGGTTCTGAACGAGGAGATGCCCGACCGACCCTGGAAGGGTCGTAGCAATTAGCCGGGGGTTGAGCGCAGCGACACCACCGGTGACTTGTATGCGACACCGTAGAGCCAATTTGCGAGCAACTCGCGCGACCCAATCGAAGCCGCCTTGCGAGCCAGGACACACTTCTATTCAAATCTTTCTCGAACCCTCGCTATGCGAAGAATACCAATCAAGGTTTTAGCATCATGTTCTCTTCGTTTGGCTTTCCTAACATCTTCCTCATCATCAATGTTTTCTTTATCCTCAAAGTTCCATTGTTCGCTTTTGAAAAGTTCTCCAAGTTCCCAGCAGTGTTGCCTCAATTGTTCTTCGTAGAAGACATATTTTGCGTTCTCTTTCGCTTCGAAAAAGTCGGGCAATAAGTCTTCTGCGTCTTTTGTTCCCAGAAACCCGCCCTCCCTGCCATCCCAGGGCGCTCCGTCAACCGCCTCACAATACCCCTCTTCCCGGAACCATTCTTCAAACTTAGCAATTGCCTCTTCTACTCTCTTAGCGATTGCCTCTTCCATTTTCATACTCTTCGCCATGTGTCGTTCCTACTGATGAAATACCAACAGTTGTTTTTGCTCACATCATTGCGGGAATCTGGACGATTGCCGTGATCCCGATGTAAGGATAGACAGGTTTATTGTCTCTCACACAAACGTCAAACTCTTGAATTACTGTCCGTAGCTCTCCTTGTCGAACAACCTCTATCTCCCTCATACCGTGATAATCCCGGTCACAAGAAGTCTCTGGGTCGCTTATCACTGTGATGTTCCATTCATCAGGTATGATTCCGTTGGAAAACATCCAAAGCCTATCTGTCTCGGCCATCTCTAAAAGCTCCAAATGAGGATTAAAGGGCAAAACCCCGGACAGTGCCGGGGTTGGCTATAGTGCACATCAGTATAATTATCCAGCCTTTTTCAGTTTGAAAACTCTTATCGTTATCAATTCAAATCCTGCTCTAGTGAAGCTGGTGCATACCGCATATGGAACACCATTAATGTTCTTGAATTCGCTAATGGTAAGTTCCGTGTTCGGGTCGTCCTTCAGGACAACATCATCACCACGTCGAAAGCTTCCACAGACAGTATGCACGGTCATCTCCTCCCCAAGAATCGCCCATAGCGATTTTGAATATCCTGAACGGCTTTTATCTGTCCGTGAAGGACCGTAGGGGTTGCGGGTGGCGGATTGTATGGTTCCCAAACCTCGGGCTTGTATGACGCAATTTCGCCATTGCTAAGGCGACGGCAGCGCACCAAACCATCAACATCGGGATCGAGAACAATCCAGGGGTCGTTATCCCCCTTCAGGACAACCCGATCTCCAGCATTGAACGCCACAGCTGAATCCTCCTGATGTAAATAAGAATGACCGACCCCATTATAACATGGTGGAGTTATTGCCAGGGCCTAACTTGACGATTCTGCGGATTTTTTTCTTTAACCGATTGAAGCTCACGGCCCACAA
>DASZJS010000150.1:0-13760 GCA_035947935.1 Gemmata sp.
CACATCTGTTTGCGCACACCACCCGGCGTCTTGATGGTGAATTCGCGATCCATCCCGCGCGAATCCACCAGCGTGGCATCGGTCCCGGCCTCGTTCCACACGTAACTGTAACCATACCACTCCCCCGATTGCTTCGTGAAGAATCGGGTCTCGACCCACTTGCGCGATGTGGGGTCGCCTTCCTTCTCTTCCACGGCAAAGCTCTTGATGAGTACTGCCTTGTCGGGAAAGTTCCAGCCGCGCGACCGGGTGAAGGCGATCGTTTCTCCCGCTGGCAGAGCAATGAATCGCTCCTTGTAAAGCCCATCGGACCAGAACGGCGCATTCACGGAGTAAGGCACAACACCCGGCTTGAGAGTGTGGTTTTTCACCGAGTCGTAGAGCCCGCTGTCGGAAAGTTTCCGTGGGAAGTTGCTCGTTGCCTTCTCGGGATTTGGCTCCAGTGTGAACAAGCCGCCATCGCCGCGGCCTGAGTGGTGGCAGATCAGGATTTCGCCGTTGGGATCGGGAGCAAACCCGGTGATCTTGAGCGTGGAGACAGCAATTTCCTTGTGCCAGACGATCACCTGACCATCGTGCTTCACACCCCAGATGCGGCCAGTCGAATAATCGCCGTAAATGTATGCGCCCTTCAACTCGGGGAACTTCTCTCCGTGATAGACGAATCCGCCGGTGAGCGATCGACTTTCCGAGTGATGGTGTTCCACGGTCGGCTTGATGAAAGGAGTTGGGCCGGGCTTACGACTTTCGTAAAACGGGTGGCTTCCCTCCATCACACTCCAGCCGTAGTTCTCTCCCTTGCGAATGAGATACGCCTGCTCCCACAAGTCCTGTCCGTTGTTCCCGACCCAGAGTTGATTGGTCTTTGGATCAAAGCTGATCCGCCACGGGTTCCGCAGACCATATGCCCATGTTTCGGGCACGAAACGCTTGTCATCCACGAAGGGGTTATCTTTCGGAACGCTGTATTCCCTGCCGTTTGCCGGGTGATCCACATCAATCCGCAGCACCTTGGCGAGCAGCAAGTCGGGACGTTGACCGGTGACGTTGTTGTCGGAGTCGGAGGTGCCATCGCCGCTGGTTATGTACATCATTCCATCCGACCCGAAACAGACCGCTGCGCCGTTGTGCCCATCCGAGGCCCATTCGATGATGAGCCTTGCGGACTTCGTGTCGATGGTGAACGGCGGTTTGGTGGTCATCGTGTACCGAGTGATCTTGCTGTGCTTGCCTTTCTGCTCTGGCGAGGCACCATTCCAGCCGATGTAGAGGAATCCATTCTCGGCAAATTTCGGGTGGAAGGCGATTTCGTAGGCTGTACCGCCATCGGGTGTATCGAAGAACTTCGTTGCGTCCTTGGTAGCTACATCAAGCTTGAACCGAGAGACAGCGGAAGGGCCGTATGCCCACGGCTGGGTGATGATGAGTGCCTCGTTGGAACCGGGGATTCGCTTGACCGCAATCGGGAACTCGGGCTTGTAGTCCGGCATTGCGCGAACGACCCGGAACGGCGGTGGCGGATCGGGGAACCCGACAACCGTCGAAGTGGTCAGCGGCGAAGACTTCTCAATGCCAAACGGTTTGGCGGTGGTTGCATCGGGGCCAACAAATGTGACCTGGGCGTAATCATCGGTCTGATGGAAGAAGGCGGGAAGTGTCCGCTTGGTGATCGGGGCGATGCAAGACAGTTCGGGTTCCTTCCAGTCTTTGTTGTAATCGTAGCGGCAGAGGTTCAGCTTCCACTTTTCGCCGGGGTCGGGCCGACCACCGGTGCGAACGAAGTCGGTCCACGGAACGCGGCCTTCAACGCTCCACCCCTTATCCACATCGTCTCGCTTGTTGAGCGTGCCACGGAGTTTCACCTTGGCATTGATGTGGAACTCACCGAGCTTACTTTGTTTGGCCATGGCATCGAGATCCCACTTGGGATAGAAGGCATCGTAAATTGCCCCCGCAGCGTTCACCTGAAACTCGTAGTAGCCAGGCTTGGTTGAGTCGGGGCGGAAGAACAGCTCGAACACATCGTTCTTCCAGAGTTCGCCATCGTGCTGCGCGATGTCCGCGAACAGGTCCGAGTCCTCCATTTCCGCGAAGAAATACAGGTATTCGCGGTCCCAGAGGAGTTTTGCCGTAGTCGCGGTGCGTGCCATCCTCGCTTTGTCTCCGAGCCACGGGAGATGGAACGCCGCGATCGGCTGGGCCTGCTTCCAGGCCGGATCGCTTGCGGTGCCATCAATGGAGATTGGGGTATCGGTCCAGCGACATTCGAACTTCGATGGCGGCGGTTGTTTGAACGGCTCGGGGATCGGGTGATCCGCAGCGCCCGCCATTGGGGGCCGATTACCCCCTATTCCAATGACCAGAGCGGCAATGGCAACCAGGAGGGCGAGCGAAGCGCATGCGGGGGGACGAAGCATAGGTGGGGACTCGGGAGCGAAGGCGGGTGATTCGCGCAGAATACCAGGAGGGTGAATGTTTCCAGGAGTTCACGCCCGCTGGGCCTTATGTGCGAGCCCCCTGAAAACCATTATCACACCTTGAAATAATACCCGTTTGCATACTGCCTTGACACTGGGTAATCTAATCGCACGGTCTCTATACTTTTCCGGGTTGCCATCACCATGACTCGACACGTCACACTCACGGCGATCTTCATTGCTGCGCTGGCAGCATTCGCACCCGCTCAGGAACGAATCGCCGGAGCGAATTATCCGCTTGCCCAGAAGTTTAACAAGGATTTCATCGCCCAGCACGTTCAGGAGGTGAGCGTTAGTCCACAGTGGATTGGGAAAACTGATGTGTTCTGGTACTCAGCCCGCACCAATACCGGCACCCGCTACTGGAAAGTGGACCCGACAAAGAAGGAGCGCGGGCCTCTGTTCGATCACGTCGCTCTCGCGGCATCCCTATCGGAGTTGGCCAAGAAGCCTCTCGATGGCGACACGCTCCGGCTCGATCGGCTTGTCGTGGCCGCGGATGGGAAGAAGTTTACCTTCGTCTTCGGGCAGCTCCAGTACGAGTACGATCTGGCTGCGGGCAAACTGAAATCGCTCGGCACAGCGCCGGCTGGTGCCGGCCCTCTGACGCCCGAAGCCATCGAACGAATGCGGCAGCAACTCGGCGATGAACGTGTGAACGAAATGCTTCGCCGACAGCGAGATGGAGAGCAGGATCAGAAACGTGACGACCAGGACCAGAAGCGCGACGACCAGGATCAGAAGCGCGACGACACGAGCGGAGCCCAGCCACCAACCCCCGGCGGGCCGGGAGCCTCGTACAAGAACTATTCGCCGGACAAGAAGAAATACGCTTACGTTTTCAAATACAACCTCTACCTCGCGGAAGAAGGACAGCCCGAGGAGAAGGCCATCCAACTTTCCACCGATGGCGTTGAGGATTACGCATTCGCGGGCGGCGGTGGTGGTGGGTTCGGTGGCGGAGGCAAAGGCGGTGGCGGGAAAGGAATGGGGACTGGCACGGATTCATCCGATCGCAAGACGCGGGCAAACGTCACCTGGGCACCCAACTCGAAGACGTTCTCGATCTCTCGAACCGACAGCCGCGGGATCAAGGAACTCTACCTCGTCGATTCAATCGCTGCTCCGCGGCCCAAACTGGAGCAGTACAAGTATCCGATTCCGGGCGAAGAGACGGTTCGCAAATCCGAGTTGTATTACTGCAACGCCGAGAAGAAGACGCTCACCAAAATCACTCCAAAGTGGAAGGATGAGCGTTACTCCGATATCCGCTGGGGTAAGAGTGAAGGCGAATTGCGGTTCATTCGCCGCGATCGGCTGCAACGAAATCTGGAAGTCTGCTCGCTGGATGTCTTCGCGGGTACCTGCAAGTGTCTGTTTACTGAGGCGTTTGAGGCTTCGTTCCTGGATTTCCAAACCCCACGTTACATCGAAGAGTCGGACGAGTTCCTCTGGTGGTCGGAGCGAAGCGGCTGGGGCCATTTCTACCGCTATGGGCGCGATGGGACGTTCAAAAACGCCCTGACTACCGGTGCCTGGCGCGCCAGCCGGATTGTCGAGGTCGATGCGAAAAATGGGTTCATCTATCTCGTGGGCAATGGCCGCGAACCCAATGAGAACCTCTACTACACCCACCTCTATCGGGTGAAGTTCGATGGCACCGATCTGACCTGCCTCGACCCGAGTATAACCCTGGCCACACCCATGCCCGGGGGCGTATTAGGCGGTTTCAACCAAACATCGTACCTCTCACCTTCCAAGAAGTTTGTCGTCACGAACAGCACCAAGGTAGATCACGCACCGTTTGCCACACTGCGAGATGATACCGGCAAGATCCTGATGGAACTGGAGACCACCAATCTGAACGCCTTGAAGGCCACCGGGTGGAAGATGCCGGAGACGTTCCATGTGAAGGCAGCGGATGGAGTCACCGAGCTCTATGGAAACATGTGGAAGCCCTTCGATTTCGACCCGAAGAAGAAATACCCGATCATTGCCAACGTGTACCCCGGTCCCCAGACGGAAGGCGTCGTGTATCGCTTCGCGGCGTTCAGTGCCCAAATGCAAATGGCCCAACTGGGGTTCATCGTCATTCAGGTCGGTCACCGCGGTGGAAGCCCGGAGCGATCCAAAGCGTACCACTCATACGGATACTTTAACCTTCGCGATTACGGCCTCGCGGACAAGAAAGCGGCGATCGAATCGCTGGCAGCACAGCATTCCTTCATCGACATCGATAGAGTGGGGATCTACGGTCACTCGGGCGGCGGATTCATGTCAGCAGCAGCAGTTCTCCAGAAGCCGTACAACGAGTTCTTCAAGGCCGCGGTGGCGAGTTCCGGCAACCACGACAACAACATCTACAACGACAACTGGTCCGAGCGTTATCACGGACTCAAGGAAGTTGCCCTTGGCGATGAGAAGAAGGACACTGGCACCACATCGACCGGGACCGGAACTGGACGAGGCACCGGGACGGGCACCGGTCGCAAGAAAGGACCACCTACAGAGGCGGAGATCGAAGCGGAGATCGAAGAGGAATTGATCGAGACGCTTCAGTTGTTTGATCCGCGAGACGAGGCTTCCGTTGCGGAGTTGGAGAAAAAACTCGCGGAACTGAAAGCCAAGCTGGTTGTCCTCAAGCAGACTGATACCCAAACCCAATCCGCGAGGGAGCAAGCTCCGCCACCCCGTACAGCAGGCACGGAACTCTCGAAAGTTCCACCTCCTCCAAAAACGAAGTTCGAGATTCTGGTCCCGACGAACGCGGAACTGGCTGCGAACTTGAAGGGTCATTTGCTTCTGGTTCACGGGGAGGTTGATAACAACGTCCACCCGGCGAACACCATGCGACTGGTGGATGCCTTGATTAAAGCGAACAAGCGGTTCGACCTTCTTATCATCCCCGGTGCCCGGCACGGCTATGCAACAGCCCAACCTTATTTCACCCAAAGAATGTGGGATTTCTTCTCGGAGCACCTGTTGAACGACCGCCAAACCGGAGCCGACATCAACATCAAGGATGTGAAGCGGCGATAGGAGGCGTAGGTGCCATCAGCCGCGTATGGATTTGTCGTCGTTCGCACCGTTCTTAGTCATTTGTGCTTTGGGTGAAATCGCGCGCCGCCCTATTTAACAGGCCGCGATCCAGTGATGAGAATATCCACTAATCTCCTGGCGCTTTGCTGCCAGTCCGGGCTAGTCGCCACATTGGCCACGCCAATGAGAGCCCGAAGCAGATCGAGCGGGTCCAGATCCTCGCGAATGTCGCCGCTCTTGATCGCGCGCCTGACCAAAGCACGAATCGCTTCCCAAATCTGGGCGTGGGAAGCTTCAAACACTTTCTTCGGATCTCCGACCAGTGCATTCAGGACAGGAGCAATGATCTGCTTCGCGGCGATGTAGTCAACGAACAATAGCATCCAGGCCCGCAAGGCTTCAATCGGCGTCCTCTCTTGAGCGAACTTCCGCTCCGCTGCGGCCAGCTTTTCAACCTCACTCCGATAAACCGCCTCCAAAAGTTCCTCACGCGTCGGAAAGTGACGATACAGAGTTCCCGGCCCCACACCGGCCTCTTTGGCGATGTCGTCAAGGCTTGTATCTGCCCCCGACCGAGTGAACGCCTCCTTCGCCACCTCCAAAATGCGATCGCGATTCCGCTTCGCGTCGGCACGCGGCTTTCGCCCGGCGGGTTGTGAACGTTTCGCAGCCATAAAAAAAAGACTCTTGAAAACGGAGAGTGTCTCCGGTAATATTGCGATACGGAGCCTGTCTCCGTTTTAGCAGATCCTGAAGTTTCTGCAACCTCGGGCCAACAGAAGCCTCGCCCAATCGACACGAAACAACGAGGAGAAGCTATGAAAGTGGCACTCATCACCGGAGGAAGTCGCGGCGTTGGCAAGAGTACAGCGCTAAACGTGGCTAAACGCGGAGTTGGGGTCATTCTGACCTACAACAGCCACCCTGAAGAAGCTGAGGCTGTTGTGTCGGAGATTAAGAAGAACGGAGGGAAAGCCGCGGCACTCAAGCTCGACGTTGCCAAGGTCAGTTCATTTGAAGAGTTCGCGGCACAAGTATCCCAAACTCTAGCAAATGAATGGAAGCAGAAGACCTTTGATTATCTCGTCAACAATGCCGGAATCGCGCAGCGTACCTTGATTAAAGATGCCACCGAGGAACAATTCGACGAGTTGGTAAGGGTGCATTTCAAAGGTGCATTTTTTCTTACCCAGAAATTGATACCGATGATGGCTGACGGCGGACATGTCATCTTCATTTCGTCGGGCCTTACTCGTTTCACTTATCCCGGCGTTGCTCTTTATGCAGCAGTGAAGGGGGCTATCGAAGTGCTCACGATGTATGTGGCACGGGAGTTTTCGTCGCGGAGAATTCGTGCAAACTGCGTGGCACCGGGAGCCCTGGACACCGATTTCGGCGGGGGAAGGACTGACGAGCAACGAAAGAGCATTGGAGAGCAAACACTGCTCGGGCGGGTTGGTCAAGCGGAAGATATCGGACTACTGATCGCGGCGCTTCTTTCGGAAGACAGTCGCTGGGTTAACGCGCAGAGAATTGAGGTCTCTGGCGGGATGCATGTCTAAATCCCTTGAGGGATTGATTACCCATCCATCAATCTGTCGCTCATTTGGCTGGGATAATGTTAGCTGGTCTTGACCTCACCGCTTCGAGCGCCTGGACTCAGGAACAGCTGGGATGGCACCCGACCGGGCCGGCCCTGATCGCCGATCTCAAACAAATGCGCTACTTCGAAGCTTGAAATGAGTGCAAGGAGAAAAAGCCATGGTGGAAACCCCACTGACTCGTATGACCTTACTTACTCGTATCAAAGACGAGTCTGACGTCGATGCCTGGCGGGAGTTTGTGCGACTCTATGGCCCCGTCGTCTACGGGTTTGCCCGAAAGCGGGGGCTCGGGGATGCCGAAGCTGCGGACCTGATGCAAGAGGTCTTGCGGAGCGTGACACGAAATGCCGAAACGATGGAGTACGACCCCAAATGCGGAACCTTCCGCGGCTGGCTTTTCACTGTCACCCGCAACAAGATTTGCAACTTTCTCTCGGCCCAGAAGAATCGTCCGCGCTGGGCCGGTGACAGCGATTTCCTGATTACCTCCGTCCCCGACCGAGAGGGGGAACCCGATTCCGACTGGGACATCGAGTACCAGCGCCAGCTCGCGGCCAAGGCAATGGACCGCGTGAAACCCGTATTTCGTTCGTCGATCTGGCAGGCGTTCTGGAAAACCGCGGTCGAGGGCCGACCCGCACAGGACGTGGGGTTGGAACTCAAGATGACTCCCGGCGCGGTGTACGTCGCCAAGTGCCGAGTGCTGACTCGTCTCCGCGAGGAGATGCAGCGCCTCCAGGCCGAAGCGGAGACTTGGTAAGGTGCCCCGTGGTATTTCCTCTGTCCCAAAAAGAGATTGTTAAACTTCGCCGGGTTTGTTAACTCGTACTAATGCAAAATCCGTCGAGTGAGCCTGATCGTTTTGTGTCCACCAAATTGTTCTCCACCAGTGTGTACTACTTGGCCTGTGTGGAGGCTTGGCTGTAACTTGTGGAGATCACCTTGTCAGCGTTTGTGAGGATTTACGACTCTGCTGCATAAGCCTTTATAATCTCGGAGATCATGGGGCCGAATTTCTTGCAGATTTCCTTGAGCCGGTCCTGGCTCTGAAGCTCGACACCCTTACGAACACTGCGGATCAAACCGGCCTCTCGGAGAATTCTGAAATGCTGCGAGAGTGTGGATTTCGGGACGGCAGTCTTGTTGATCCTGGCGCAAGCGGTACAGTTCCTCGCGCACTCAGCGTCTAATAACCCCACAAGAATGCTCACGCGCACCGGATCGGAAAGGGCGTACAAGATGCCCTGAACGGTGATTTCCTCAAGTGATGGATGGAAGAGTGGTTGCATATAAGAATCCTAGCAGGGCTTGATTTTAAGTCCAGTCCGCCTAAAGTACCGTCGTTCGGAAATACCGAAATACCGGATTGACTGCGTCGAGGTGATTATGCGATTCAGGGACCGCATGTCGAAGGGTGTTTCGCGATGTAGGGAAATGTTCGCCGAGGGAGATTTTCGTTTTTCTTCCGCGGTGTTCGTTGTGATCGGGTCCGCGTTGATCTTCAGCGGTTGCGGCAAAGTCCGCCCGACACCGCCGGCCCCGCCGCCGCCAGCCGTCTCCATTGCCAGGCCGCTGCAACAGGAGGTGATGGAATGGGACACGTTCAACGGGTATTTCGAGGCCAAAGAATCCGTTAACATCTCGGGGCGAGTCAGCGGCATGATCGTGGCCGCACCGTTCAAGGAAGGCTCGCTCGTCAAAAAAGACCAGCTGCTTTACCAGTTGGACGAGCGCCCGTTCCAGGCCGATCTCGATTCAAAAATAGCGGACGTGGAAAAAGCGAAAGCACAAATCGCAATCGCACAGCTCAACTTTAAGCGCAACGAAGATGCCCAAAAGCGCGGCGTCGCCTCGCAGCAGGATTTTGACACCGCCAAGGCGGAGTGCGACCGGACGCAGGCCGTGCTGGCCGGCGCGAACGCGGCCCTCGTGACGAGCCGCCTCAACCTGGAATGGTGCCAGGTCACGTCCCCCATCGACGGCCGGGTCGGCCGGAAGATCGTGACCGTGGGAAACCTGATCACCAGCGGCGGGGGGCCGGCCCCGGCCACCGTGTTGACGACGATACAGTCCGTCAGCCCGATTTACTGCAACATCGATGTCGATGAGAAAACCGTTGAAAAGTATCAGAACCTCGCCGCGGAGAAAAAACGGGTTCACGAGCGCGAGGGAAAGGTGCCATGCTTCGTCCGCGTGGGGAGCGAGGTCGGGTTCACCCACGCGGGGTACATCGACTTCGTCGATAACCGCCACGACAGTACCACCGGCACCCTGCGCATGCGCGGGTTGATCCCGAACGAAGCCGGCACCATGACCCCCGGAAATTTTGCGAACCTGCGAATCCCAGGCAGCGGCCGGTACAAGGCGCTCCTCGTCCCGAACGCGGCCATCGGGAACGATCAGAGCCACAAGACGGTTCTCGTCGTCAACCAGTCCAACATCGTCGAACCCCGCAAGGTGGAAGTCGGTGCCCTCTTCGGCAACCTGCGGGCCATCAAGTCCGGCCTCGCGCCGGACGAAAGAGTCATCATCAACGGGCTGATGAAGGCCTTCCCCGGCGCGCCCGTGACGCCGAACGAGACGACCCTCAAGTTCGATCCGGCGAGCATCGCAGACTCGGGACCCGCCTCACTCCTCGAACGGGTTCCGGCGGCAGGTGTTCCACCGACATCAGGAAAAACACCTTGAAATTCGCCTTATTCTTCATCGACCGCCCCGTGTTCGCCAGCGCGATCTCCATCGTCACGGTCGTGGTCGGCATCATTTCGATGTTCTCGCTGCCCATTTCGCAGTACCCGGAGATTGCGCCGCCCACGGTCATCGTGAGCGCGAGTTACCCTGGGGCGAACGCGAAAACGGTCGCCGAGACCGTCGCCACGCCGATCGAACAGCAGATCAACGGCGTCGAAGGCATGTTGTACATGTCGAGCCAGAGCACGAACGACGGCAACATGCGGCTGACGGTCACCTTCAAGCTCGGGACAAACCTGGACATTGCCCAGGTGCAGGTCCAAAACCGGGCCACGATCGCTCAGCCCCAACTCCCGCCCGAAGTCGTGCGGGCGGGCATCGTGGTGAAAAAGTCGTCGCCGTCGATCACCCTGGGCATGGCGATTTACTCGCCCGACGGCAGCCGCGACCTGCTCTACCTGAGCAACTACACCACCCGGCGGATCAAGGACGACCTTTCCCGTCTGGACGGCGTGGGCGATCTGCAACTCTTCGGCGTCCGCGATTATTCCATGCGGCTGTGGCTGAACCCCAATCATATGGCATCCCGCAACATCACGACGGGCGATTTCATCAACGCCATTCAGGAACAGAACGTGCAGGTCGCGGCGGGGATCCTCGGCGGGCCGCCGTTGCCCGAGGGCATGGCCCAGTACCAGTACACGGCCAGCGCCCAGGGCCGGTTGATCGACACGGAGGAGTTCGCCGACATCATTATCAAGACGGGCGCCGACGGCAAACTCACGCGGGTCAAGGACGTGGCCCGGGTGGAACTGGGTGCGGCCGATTATAGCTCGGGCACCACGTTCAACGGCAAGCCCGCAGTTGGTATCGGCGTCTTTCAACTGCCCGGCTCCAACTCGATCGCCACGGCGAACAACATCTACGAGAAGATGAAGGAGTTGAAGAAGAACTTTCCGTCGGGGGTGGATTACTCGATTCCCTACGACACCACCCTCTTCGTGCGGGACAGCATCCGGGACGTGGTACTGACCCTCTTTGAAGCCATCGCGCTCGTGGCGGTCGTGGTGCTGGTCTTTTTGCAGAGCTGGCGGGCGGCGCTCGTGCCGCTCCTGGCCATCCCCGTCTCGCTCGTCGGCACGTTCGCGGTCATGTTTCTGTTTAGTTTTTCACTTAACAACCTTTCACTGTTCGGTCTGGTGCTCTCGATTGGCATTGTGGTGGACGACGCGATCGTCGTCGTCGAGAACGTGGACCGGTGGATCGAGCACGGACTCTCCCCACGCGACGCGAGTCACCGTGCGATGACAGAAGTCACGCCGGCAATCATCGCCATCGGGTTCGGCCTCACCGCGGTGTTCGTGCCGGTGGCCTTCATCAGCGGCATTCAAGGACAGTTTTACCGCCAGTTCGCGCTGACCATCTCCTTTGCCACGATCCTATCGGCGATCAACTCGCTCACCCTAAGCCCGGCGCTGGCCGCCCTGATCCTCAAACCGCACACGGCCCGGCAAGACCTCCTCACGCGGCTCATCAACCTCGTCCTCGGCTGGTTCTTTTGGCTGTTCAACCGCGTCCTCGGGGCGGTCAACACGGCTTACACCCGGATTCTGCGCCGGGTCGTGCGGTTGTCGCTGCTCATGTTGGGCGTGTACGGCGGACTGCTCGTGTTAACGTACTTCCTGTTCCAGGCCGTCCCGTTCGGGTTCATTCCGCAGCAGGACCAGGGGTATTTGATTGCCGCGGTCATGCTGCCGGACGCGTCCACGATCGACCGGACGGAGGAGGTTACAAACCGGCTCTCCGACATGGCCAACAAGACCAAGGGTATTCAAGCGACCTTCAGCATCACCGGCTTCAACCTGTTCACCGGCACCAACCAAACCAACGCGTCCACGATCTTTCTCCCCCTGGACAGCTTTGAGAAACGACTCGGCGATCCCACTCAGAGCGCGAACGCACTCGTCGGCAACATGTTTGGCCAGTACGCCCAGGTTCAGGAGGCCTTTACCCTGGTGTTGGCGCCGCCGCCGGTGCAGGGGATCGGATCGGCCAGCGGGTTCAAAATGCAAATCGAGGACCGCGACGGCCTCGGCACGCCTCAGGAACTGGCCGAGATCACGAACACCCTGATGGCGGACGCGCGTAAAGACCCGCGCCTGACGGCGATGTTCAGCACCTACCGGGCGTCTGTTCCGCAACTGCGGGTGGACGTAGACCGGCCCAAGGCGAAGATGGCGAAAGTCTCCATCACCGACCTCTTCCAGGCCCTTCAGGTTTACTTGGGAAGCTTTTACATCAACGATTTCAACTTCCTGGGCCGGACCTACAAGGTGGTCGTTCAGGCGGACGCCGTGTACCGGGCCCACGCCGAGGACATTGCCCAGATCAAGACCCGCAACGCGAACGGCGACATGGTGCCCCTGGGTACGGTGATGGACATCAAGGAAGTCGCCGACGCGGACCGCATCAACCGCTACAACCTGTACCCGTCGGCGGAAATCAACGGGGCCGGCGTTCCCGGGATCAGCGGCAACCAGGCCCTCGAAATCATGGACGGGATCGCGAAGAGGAACCTGCCCCCCGGCTACGTCTACGAATGGACCGAACTCGCGTACCAGGAAGAAAAGGCCGGGAACACGGCGATTTTCATCTTCCCGCTGTGTATTTTCTTCGTCTGGCTCACGCACTCCGCCGAGTACGAAAGTTTTATGCTGTCCTCGGCGATCATCCTGATCGTCCCTATGTGCCTGCTCTGTGGAATCGCGGGGGTCTATTTCAGCAAACTGGACAACAACATCTTCACGCAGATCGGCTTCGTGGTGTTGGCAGGGTTGAGCGTGAAGAACGCGGTACTGATCGTCGAATTCGCCAAGCAGCAACAGGAGCACGACCCGAAATTGCGGGCGCGCGAAGCAGCAGTTGAGGCTGCTCGGCTCCGACTTCGCCCGATTCTCATGACGAGTTTCGCGTTCATCTTCGGTGTGTTTCCGCTGCTGATTGCCACGGGTGCTGGCGCGGAAATGCGGCAGGCGTTGGGCACCGTTGTTTTCTACGGGATGCTCGGTGTGACATTCTTCGGCGTCTTCCTGACCCCTGTTTTTTATTCTGTCATCCGGAGACTTAGCGGAGACAAACCTATCCACGCACCGGGGGCGGGTGCCGCTCCGTTGCATGGAGAAAATGCGTCCACCACCCACAAGTAGGAATACGCGCAAGGTGTCAGCAGCCGTCATCGCTATCGCGTGTCGGCCCATCTCAACGTGGCCGCTCCCTCAGGCAATCGGTGGCCTTCGTAGACGAACAACTCACGCTTTCCCTGGCTCCGCCGCCGCGCGAGAAACCATGCGAGCGTTGGAGGCTGCACTATGGCGATTTCCCTTCACCGAGCACATCCATCGCCTTGAGGAGTTGCGCTTCGGCTTCCAACCGATAGAACCTGGCACTGTCGGATTCTTGGAACGGGTCCCTGCTGGCCATGGCAGAGACGCTGATCATTTTTTCCATCATATTTGCAAAAACGAGCTGCGCTTCGTAACACCTGAGTTTGCCCTTATTGGTGGGTTGCAACCCGGCCGCCACCATGTAGACGCTGGCAGTAACGTTCGAGTAAACCGGGAAAAGATCTGGCTCCCACTTCCCTTCGGCGATGAGCTTGTTCATCTTGTCGATGGAGCGAAGACCTTCCTGAACCTGTTCGAACCGGAGTCGTTCGAGCGCTGAATGTTTCTTGGGCAGGTTCAGGGCGATCTCTTTGCTGATGGGAGTGCCAACGGTGTCCAGAAATGTTTCCAGGTGCTTGTACTCAACTGGTCTCAGCTTGGGAAAAGCGCTATCAGTGAAAACCGAGGGATCGAGCTTCTGCCGCGGCGATTTGGCCTCCACGACCCCGGCCTTTTTGTCGGTCTGCCGCGCCATCTCGTCCTTCAACTTTATCAGGTTGGCTTCG
>DASZJS010000151.1:0-2740 GCA_035947935.1 Gemmata sp.
GGGGCGGGCCTCCTGGCCCTCGCGGTCTCCTCCCAGGCGAGGGCGTTCTCCCCGCGGCTGGTGAAATCAATCTTGTCCACCGTATCCGGGTCAATACCAGCTGCCGTGGGCGAACTCGCCAAGGGAGTTGCCATGAACGGAGTGTTCAAGAAGACAGTGCTGGTGGTCGCGACGGTGATCGGTGTTGTCTGGCTGGGAGTTGCGCTGGAGTCGATGGGGGTAAACGCGGAAGGGCTGGCATCGGGCGCAGTGGCACCAACGGGGGTGCAAGCTCTCCAGGTCGATCCGAAGCCGAACGCCACTCCGCCGGAACAACTTGCTCAACCAGCAGAGAAGCCAGGCGAGAAACCGGCCGAAACCCTGACCTATAGCGGCCGCGTGCTGGGGCCGGACGGCAAACCCGTCCTCGGGGCAAAAATCCACATGACTTCTGCAATGGGATACCTCAAGCAGCCATCTCCCTCACCCGAGTATGCAACGACAGACGTCGAGGGTCGGTTTGAGTTCAAAGTTTCAAAACGCGCGATCGAGGATCCATACTTCAGCGTGGTCGCGGCTACGACACCGACCCACGGTATCGGCTGGGTGGAGATTCGACGGATTGCCCCCCGGAAGGACGACAGGGTTCAGCAAATGGCCAAAACGGATAACCTGACGATCCAACTGGTGAAGGACAACCCGCCAATCACCGGTCAGATCGTCAATCTTGAGGGCAAGCCGGTGTCAGGCGCGAGTCTCACCGTCATGCAGATTAACGCTGCACCCAAGGATGACCTTGGCCCCTGGCTCGAAGCCATCAAAAGCAAGAAAGGTCTGACCTGGCAACTCGAGCAGCAATACCTTCCAGAGATGACAGTTGCCTTATCGCCAAAAGTCACGACGGATGTCGAGGGCCGTTTCAGGCTGACTGGCATCGGCTCCAATCGCCTTGTTGCCCTACGACTGGAAGGGCCAACTATCACCACGCAGGATCTACACATCCTGACGAGGGTGGGCGAGGCACTGACAGTGCCGTTTTCGGAGGGTAATCCTCAAATCGGCGAATCGCCCACGTTCACGACTTATTATGGGGCGAACTTTCGGCACCCAGCCGCACCCACCAAACCGATCAACGGTATGGTCCGCGACAGGGACACCAAGAAACCGCTCGCTGGGGTGACAATCCAGAGCCACAAGTTTGCCAACAGTATCTACAGCGGCGAGGACATTGTTCACACAACAACCGACAAGGATGGCCGCTATCGCCTTGTCGGCATGCCACGAGGGGAAGGCAACTGGATCACAGTAGTTCCCAGCGATCAGCCGTATCTGATCTCCACCACAAAGGTTGCCAATACTCCTGGTCTGGAACCAGTCACGGTCGATTTCGAGTTGAAACGCGGCATTTGGATCGAAGGGAAAATCACAGACAAGGTGACCGGCAAGCCTCTGGAAACCTCTGTGCAGTATTTCGCGCTCTCCAGCAATCCGAATCTGCGCGACCATCCCGGATTCGATGGTGGATTCGTACCCGGGGGTGGGGGCGAATCCAAAGAAGATGGCTCTTATCGGATTGCCGGACTACCGGGTTCCGGTTTCATCGTGGTGCATCAATGCCTCAACTACCTCCGTGTGCCGGAACGCAATGATGAGTATGGAATGACGGAACGCATCCTGCAAACAGCTCCGTATCGCCTTGATCTCCTGATCAACTACACCGCGATTGCTGCCGTCGAACCCGCTGAGGGTGTCAAGGTAGCCAAACGGGACGTGCCACTCGATCCAGGCTGGACGTTCAGTGGCAGGTTGCTTGGTCCGGATGGCAAGCCTCTGACCGGGGCGAGAGGGTTCAGTGTGAGCGATCGATTTCGATCGTGGATGGACAGAAGCGACACCGCCGAATTCACAGTTCGTTGCTTCAACCCGCGGCAGCAGCGAGACATTCTCTTCCAGCATCCGGAGAAGGGGCTGGTGGGAGTGGTCCAGCCTCCCAAGGAGAACGGCGGCTCGGTCACCGTGCAAATGCAACCCGGAGCAACAGTGACTGGTCGCTTGCTCGGTGAGGATGGGAAACCGCGGGCGGATGTCGAGTTGAAGTTGTGGTTCCGAACGAAACAGCACCCATGGTGGGAAAACTACTCCCCCAGCAGCATCCAAACAGACAAGGATGGCCGGTTCCACATTGAGGCACTCATGCCCGGTTTTGACTTCGCATTGATAGACAGTCGCGGCTCCTCCATCCAGGGTGCCATCCGGTTTGGGAGTGGGTTGCGTTCCGGGGAAGTGAAGGAACTGGGCGATGTGCGGCCAAAGGATGGATTGTGAGGAATGGTAACCACAAGAAATGGGAGACCATAATGCGTCGTGCCGACTCCTGGGTGCCATACGCACCCGATGCCAAGACTCCGTGGGATCTCCGCCGAGTTGTTCATCTTCATCGGCGAGCAGCCTTCGCGGCACCTTGGGACGAACTCCAGCGCGACCTCAAGGCCGGGCCTGAAGCGAGTATCAACAGGCTTCTGAAGGGCGAATCGTTCGCCCACACACCGGCCGACTTCGCCCCCACCGCTGCTGTGCTGGCCGATGCAGCCGCGACCGCCGGGGACATCAACCGTCTTAAGGCAGCTTGGTTCTACCGCATGCTCTTCGGCCCAGACCCGGTCAGCGAGCGGCTTACACTCCTCTGGCACGACCACTTCGCCACTGGAAACTCGAAGGTTCGAAATGTCCGCGCAATGCGGCGACAGAACGAACTGTTCCA
>DASZJS010000152.1:0-2984 GCA_035947935.1 Gemmata sp.
AATGGTGCGAGAGGGCGAGTATGCTGAAAGCAAATCTGATTTCATACACAAAATGCATGTTGCCCTCAAGGAAGCGAATGAAACTCTTTACTGGCTGGAATTGCTTCACGCATCCGAATTGATTGACCGCCCAAGTTTTGAATCGATTGCCAGCGACAACGATGAACTTGTCAGGTTACTCGTCGCAATCGTGAAAACGAGTAAGGAGTCTTTGAATATCAGCTAATGCTAGACTCTTAACTCTTAACTCTTAACTATTTCCGGGTACACTATACGCGATTCGTCATCTCGCATTACGATTGGAGCCCATATGGCGCTGAATCGCATCCCCTGCCCCGAGTGTGGGGCAGCGCTAAAGTCACCGAGCGGTTTCGCCGTCGGTCAGACCGTATGTTGTCCCAAGTGCGAAACATACTTCGTGGTCGAGGAACCAGCCGAAGAGGACGATGCTGCCGAAGAAACTAACAAATTCAAGAAGAAAACACAGCCAACCAAGGCAACAACCTCCGGGAAGAAACCCATCAAAGCTGCGACTCTTTCCGACGATGACGAGGATGAAGAGGAACAGCCAAAGAAGAAAAAGAAAAAGAAGAAACGTCAGGACGATGACGACGAGGAGCAGTCTTACAAGAATTCACCGTTGCGGTTCGCGATCCTCGGTGTTCTTGTCGTGACGATGTTGGTTCTGGGGTATTTTCTGTACGACAAGTACAACAAGAGGACGAAGGAAGGAGACAACAAAGAGACAGCGAGCAACGATTCGAGTGATTCGACGCTACCCGCTCCGCCAGTGCAGCCCGGCGGTCCCAAAAGGCCAAACTTCGGACCCGGTGGTCCCAAAGGGCCAAACTTCGGACCTGGAGGTCCTAAAGGACCAAACATCGTAACCGGACCTGGAGGTCCTAAAGGACCAAACATCGTAACCGGCGGCCCCAAAGAACCCAATGGCCCATCCGCGGACGAGCAGGTTGCCATCAAGGCCCTGACCGGATTGGGTGCGGATGTGGCGAGGGATTCGGCTGGACGAGTGATTGCGGTCGTCCTCCGGGAGAAGAATGCCGGTGAGACACTGATCCCCCACTTGAAGCCGTTGCCTGGCTTGTATTCCCTTGACCTGAGTTTTAACCCGATCACCGACACCGTTCTGGAGCAGACTCAAGGGTCGTGGCCGAACCTTGAGGAGTTGGAACTGGATATGACGAAGGTGACCGACAAGGGGATCGGGCTGTTGGAGAAGGCGACGCCGCGGTTGCAGCTCCTGTCGCTAACCGGGAATGAGAGAGTGACCGATCAGGGGGTTGCTCGTCTCGCGAAACTGCCGCTGAAAAGACTCCACGTGACTGGTACGCGGGTGACAGATATCGGGCTGGAGTCGGTGAAGGAACTGAAGGAGTTGGAGGAGTTGTATTGCGGGAACCCGGCAGTGACCGACCAGGGCGTGGCTCACTTGAAGGGCCTGCAGCACCTCGAGTCGCTGGCGTTGAGTGACAGCCAGGTGACGGACGCAGGACTGGCCCAACTCGCGGGACTGCGCAGACTGGAGTTCCTGGCTCTCGATCGAACCAAGGTAACTGATGCCGGGATGGTTCATCTGAAGGCGCTAACGAAGCTCGGGAGACTGCGGCTGTCGGGGACGACCGTGACAGCGGACGGCGAGGCAGCCCTCAAGAAGGCGATCCCTGGTTTGGTGATCGAGCGCGATCGCTGAGAAGATAGCTGAGGGTTTACGCCGCCTTCGACAATTTCTTTTCCTGCTCCTGTCTTGGGATCGGGAGAATCGGCTTCCCCGTGAGCCGGGTCAACTCCTCGGCGACCCGGAACGGCCCCAGTGCCTCAACCACACGCAGATCGGCCCGCATTCCTGGAAACCGCAAGCAGACATCCCAGTTCGCTCGATACGCGGGTGGTCCCAGCAACATCACCCGTTCCCCACCGACACGGGGTATCGCCGCGAGCGGCGTTGTCGGCCACAACCAGCAATCGCATCCTCCAAAACCCGTTGGGAGCATCCCATCGGGCCGGATGGCTGCGGCTGTGTACAACTGGAACCGAGCTTCCATTACCATTGGAACCCCGGCCGGGATGGATGGTCCCATATTCCGGCAGGCTGCCACAAACCGATCCGGAATCGCTGGTCCGGACCGGAAGCCCGCGTTCGGATCGCTTGAGATCGCCGCAGCCATCAAAACGTGGAACTGACCCACATCCGCCACACCACGAACGGTCATCCGAAACCCCGTTCGCAACTCGGGGTGCAGCACGAGAACCACTTCATCGTCTGGAATCGCGAGCAGATCGGCGAGATCCTTGGCCGCGACACACTGCGGAGCGAGAGCCTCAGCCGTGGCCCGCAAACCTTCGATTGTCCGCGCCACCCGTCTCGCTTCCACCGATTCACTCAGCACAGGCAATTCCGCAGCGATTCGCACGGAGATATCGGCAAACGGATCGGGAGGCTGAACCAGGCGGTTTGCTTCACGCTGGGCCTCTCGACAATTATCGAAGAAGAACAGCGCAGGCTCTTTCCATCGGCTCTGAGGACGGACCAACACCGCAGCAAGATCTGCCCGGAGCCGCGCCAGCCTGGAAAGAGCTTCGTACCCTGGGTCGGGTATGGCGGCTGGACCTGCAGGTCGCGGAGTCGTCGGGGCGGATCGTGTGGAAGGCCGGTCGAGCAACCGGGCAGGCATGTGCGTATCCTCCATGATAAGCACCCAATTAGATGCGAAATGCGGACTTGGTTTCAAGCCGAACTGGGTAGGGCGGAACCTCTGGCGACTTCCGCTACACAACTGACGGAAGTCTGGCGAGTTCCGCTACAGAGTTGAGCAGGTATCACGACTACACCGCACGTTGAATCTACTTTGCCGCACTCAAATCCTCAGTCTGCGCGTTTTGCCATTGCTCGATTGTCCCAATGGGCAACCAGTAATTCGCTTCCACAACCTGGAATCCACCCCGTGCAGCAAGCTGGCTGACCGCAT
>DASZJS010000153.1:0-3863 GCA_035947935.1 Gemmata sp.
AGTGTTGCACGCCCGTATTCGCGCGTGTGGGCACCCCCTCCGACCGTTCCACCAAGAGCCTGACAGACAAGTTGCATCCCATAGCAGATGCCCAATACGGGAATACCAAGATCGAACAGGCGGGGGTCGCACTTCGGAGCATTGGGTTCGTTCACGCTGGCCGGGCCGCCAGAGAAGATGATCCCTTTCGGATTCAACTCCTTGACGCGGTCGGCAGACAGGTCGTGCCGCACGACCTGACAGAACACGTTTAACTCCCGCACTCGCCGGGCTATGAGTTGCCCGAATTGCGAGCCGAAATCGAAGATCAGGACGAGTTCTTGGGAAGGAGCGATCATTTCGTGGGAGTCTCGGGGTCGATTTCTCGTTTGGCTTCTCGCGGCTCGTTGGAGAGTAAAGTCCACGGCAATCGAGAAAACCAAAAGATCAATTTTACCGAGAGATGTCGAATCTCCCAGCCTATGTCGTGCGATTTGCTCTTTAGGTGTGGGAAATTGATCAAGCACGAGTTGCGACTTGCTCGAAATGACAAGAGCCGAGCGAAAAAGACCCCCTTAGGGGGTCCCAGTAACCGATGGTTGAGCAAAACACTGCCGGTTACGGTATCGCAAACGCCGATCGACCCTTGGTCTATTTGTCCCCATCACCCTTCTTGGGACTGGTTTCCTTCTTCGTCATGCTGACGGCAACGCGGACCTTGATAACGCCGTCATTGTCCTGGTAGCCAGAACCGTGGGCATCTTTCGCTGGTTGGATCGGGATGCCTTCCAGGAATAACTCGGCCTTCGCCAACCCCTCGCTAGTCGGGACATCATTCGCACAGAAATAAATTGCCCCGGGGGTACTAACGCGAATTACCTCATCATCCTTGGAAAATGCCAGAATCGTGTCGCCGACGCGAACGAGCAGACACCCCTCGGTGGCACCACTCTTCACATAAGCATCACTGGCTTTGTACTCCGGGTTCCCGCCAGGTCCGACTTTCTTGTCCCAGGTTTCATTGATGCCCCACGTCCCGGTGGCACTGATTGTGGCCGTATACCCCTTGGGCAATTTGACTCCGCTGTATTGCCACGCTTGTCCCTCGGCCTGGACCTCTTTTATGAACACTTCCTCCGAATTCGTAGCCTTCTCATCCTCTGCGAGAGCTGCGACAGACCCCAGAGCAACAGCCCCCAGAATCGCCGCGAATGGCAGCAGAAATCGACGCATGTTTCGTGCTCCGATCATTCAGAAATGTGTTGATTGCGCCAAGTTGCGAGACTAGACGAAGATATAGCACGAAATTTCGCTCGAAGCCCGAGTTACGCAATTCATTCGATGCCTCAAGTGTACCCTCAAGCAAAGCCATACACCCTGAACCGGATTTGCCGCTAGAAGGTGGACTTGCGGCACATTTGAGCCGGTCGAACACAAGTTCAGGTCTATTGTCCTGTCGCAAAAACCATCGGTCAGGAAGTTCGGTTTCGGTAATTGCGAACGATTCAGGCACCGTTTCCACCGGAAGGAAAATTGTTCTAGTGTTCTCAATATCCATCTCTCGCCCCCCCTCGCATCCCAAAGGTCTCTCACATGAGCGCGCCCGCCACGGTTAGCGACTTCCTCAGTCTTGTCAAGAAAAGCGGGGTTCTCGACGAAAAGCGGTTTGCCGAACAGTTCCCGGACCAGGACGAGTTGCCAAACCATCCGACGGAGTGCGCGAACGCTCTCATCAAGTCCGGCTTGCTGACCGCATTTCAGGCAAGGCAGATTCTGGCGGGGAAGTTTCGTGGGCTCGTACTCGGTATGTACAAAGTACTCCGCCCCATTGGCCAGGGCGGGATGGGTGTGGTGTGCCTGGGTGAACATAGGAGCCTTCACCGTCGGGTGGCCCTGAAGATACTCCCTGCAAAGCAGGCTGGCAATCAGTTGGCACTGGAGCGGTTTATGAGGGAGGCCCGGGCGACGGCTGCTCTCGACCACCCGAATATCGTCCGTCTGCACGATGTCTGCCAGGAGGCAGGCACCCATTTCCTCGTGATGGAACTCGTCGAAGGAAAGAACCTCCACACGCTGCTGTCCGAGACTGGCCCGCTCCACTTCGCCACTGCGGTCTCTCATGCCGCCCAGGCAGCTGAGGGCCTCCAGCATGCTCACGCGAAAGGGTTTGTCCACCGCGACATCAAGCCGGCGAACTTAATGATTAACAAGGATGGCGTGATCAAAATACTGGACATGGGTCTGGCCCGGTCTTTCCAGAACGAGCAAGACAATCTGACTGGAACGATTGGCGAAGAAGATGGGGTCTACGGGACGCTCGACTATGTTTCCCCCGAGCAGGCCATCGGACAGCCAGTTGATGAGCGGGCCGACTTGTACAGCCTGGGTGCTACGCTGTTTTATTTGATCGCCGGTCACTCCCCCTACAAAGGGTCGCGCGCCCAGATATTGTTGCAGCACCAGATGACTGCTCCGCCCCGGCTGTCGAAAACGCTCAAAGTACCTGTACCGGATGCCCTCAACGATGTCATCGCCAAGATGATGGCGAAAAAGAAGTCCGATCGTTACCAGTCCGCTGAAGAAGTTATTGATGCGTTGAGCCCGTGGCTCCCGGCAAGCCCATCCACCGGCAACATCCAGGCCTCGATCGGCACTCAGGATCTACGAGGGTCAGGAGAACCGACTGTGCGAGAGCGTCCGCGCTCCCGTAAGGGGCGTAACCGCAAGGGACGCAAAGCTGAAGCCCCGAACCTCAAGAAGTGGTATGCGATCGGCGGTGCCGCGGTCGTCGCGGTCCTCCTGATTGGGATTCTGATCGCAGTGTTCGGCAGCGGGAGTAAGAAGCCCACCATTGCAGATTCGTCCCCGCCACCGCCTGCGATTAACGGGTCGAACCGCGCCGCCGGCCAGGCAGAGGAGTCGCAGTTGCTGCTGACGACGACCGCACAAGTCAACGATCTGACGATTTCCCGCGATGGAACCCGGTTCGCCGCGGTCGACTGGTCGGGGAACCTGATTTATGGGAACACATCGAACTGGCAGAAACTGAACTCGGTCGTGGTCCAGGGTGGGACATCCTTGAATTGCTGTACGGCAACGCCGGACGGCAAGTTCGTCGTGGTTGCCGGGCGACAAACGCTTGTAATGGTGTATGACTGGGGAACGGGTGAACGGCTCCGCACGTTTCCGGGCCATTCCGATACGACGTGGGGGGTGGCGGTGTCGCCTTCGGGAAAGATGCTTCTGACGTGCGGCAACGACGGTGAAGTCATCCTCCGCGACTTCGCCTCGGGTGAGCAGATTCACAAGTTCGAGTTTGAAGCCAAGCAGGTGTGGTCGGTGGCATTCTCCCCGGACGGAACGAAAATAGCGGCTTCTTGTGCGGCCGGCCCAAACGAGGCAGAATCCCACCAGATCCGCGTCTGGGACACGGCGACCGGGAAGGAACTCCAGCGGTTCACCGGGCACACTCGGGACGTCCGCTGGGTGACGTTCTCCCCGGATGGTCGAACGATCGCCTCCGCGGGCTTTGACGGGACAATCCGTCAGTGGGACGTGGCTGATGGCAAACAGGTCAACTCGATCAACGCACACGGCAATAACTACGCCGAGCGCGTCTCCTACCTCAAGGGTGGCAAGCGGCTTGCATCTTGCGGGGCCTTTTTCCCGAGTACCTCAGATGGTGGCGGAGCACTTCGCGTGTGGGATGCTGGCACCGGGCAGGAGGTTCATTCGTGGCGGGGGTATGAGGCGAAGGGGGTGATCTCGCTGGCAATCTCCCCGGACGGAACATATGCCCTGACCGGTAGCCGGGAAAAGACCGTGCGTCTTTGGAAGCTCAAGTTCTAATGCCAGCCGGTCCACGAGATTCTGCTTCAACCAAA
>DASZJS010000154.1:0-8014 GCA_035947935.1 Gemmata sp.
CAGTTAAGTTCGTTCACGCCTTGGATTTCGCGCTCTGAGACAAAACCCACTACCTACTGACGGGAAAGCAGTGATTCGGGGACTTGGTACGCTTGTCCGAACCCGGAGGGTGAGCAAGGATGGGTTGATTCCTCCCAGTACTGCCGCGACTCCGTCGGCCCGCCGGAGCGGATTAATGATCGCCTACCCCGACTCAATTTTCCTCGATAGCCCCCCCGACATGGTCGGAATACACCCTGCAACGGGATCTGTCATCGTTGGTCCACAATCCCTTTTGTCGTGGCTCCTCGACAACCAAGTTGTCCTCATTGAAGAGTGGGAGGAATTGTCGGTCCACGATCGCGGACGGGTGGAAGCGCTAACTGGCACTGAAGAAATCCTCGACGCAATGCTCGCACGTCACCTGTTGACCTCCTTCCAGGCGGATGCGGTACGCAGAGGGACCGGGACCGAGATCATCCTGGGTCAATACCGGCTCCTCGATTTGCTCGGCCAGGGTGGAATGGGGACGGTTTATCGTGCGGAACATCTGCAACTTCGCCGCGAGGTGGCCGTCAAGGTGATGGCCCGAGCGGCGGAGGGGAACCAGCGGATGGTGAACCGGTTCTACGCCGAAGCCCGTGCAGTAGCCCGACTCCAGCACCCGAATATCGTGACGTGCTTTGACGCGGGACGGATTCGCCGGCCTGGCCCAACGCCGCTGTTCCGCGACTATTTCGTGATGGAACTGATCCACGGTCAGGATCTCTTTGCATTGGTCCGAGAGAAAGGGCCGCTACCTCCGCATCGCGTTTGCGATCTCTTCCGTCAGGTGGCCGAGGCTCTGGGAGAGGCCCATCGACATGGACTGATCCACCGGGACATGAAGCCGCCGAATGTCCTGGTTACACCGGACTGGCAGGCGAAGGTACTCGATTTCGGGCTCGCGCGCGTCCCCCAGCGGAACGTGACGGAGCCTGGCACCCTTCTCGGGACGGTCGGCTACATGGCACCCGAGCAAGCCCGTGATCCACACGCGATCGACAGCCGGGCCGACTTGTTCAGCCTGGGTGCGACCATGTACTGGGCTTTGACGGGACGGGAGCCGTATCCCGAAAGCGGAAACCCACTTCAGGATTTGCACCGCCGATTGACTACGTTGCCACCGCCGATTCGGCAGGTGCGGCCGGAGGTTCCAGCCGAACTGTCCGATGTGGTCGCCAAGCTGATGCACTCGGACCCGGATCAGAGGTTCCCATCGGCTCGCTCAGTCGCTGCCACACTCACTGGGTTTGCGTTATGGTTGCCCACGGCAATTACGATTGCCTCGGAAAGTTCGAGTTCCTCAGACGAAACTCGACGGGACCGGGTTCTCATCGTTGAAGATGATCCCACTGTGCGCTTGCTGATGACTCAACTACTCCAGGATCGCTATGTGGTTGATGAGGCAGAAGATGCCGAGGCAGCTCTGGCTTGCTTGACTGAAAATGCGCCCGATCTTGTAGTTGTGGATGTCAATCTTCCGGGATTGAGCGGCCCCGAGTTGATAACCAAGACCCGGGCCGCGGGGCTCGATCCCGATCGGGTGAAGGTGTTGTTGATGTCCGGGACAATGCCCGATGAAGCACTGAGTGGCTTGTCCGTGTTCGGGGCGGATGATTTCCTTGCCAAACCGTTCAAACCCGGCGAATTCCTGTCGAGGATTCGGGCTCTGTTGCTCCGACGCGTGCCGCTGGGTCGCTCCGATTCCAAGGCGACGCTCCGACTCCCGACCACGACGACTATTCGACAGCTTCCACCCGCTGCTCCGGTTCCTCGTATGACGGCTGCCGCGGAGGCATTATCGCTGACCGTAGCCCGGCTGTTAGTCGAAACCAATCTGGCGGCGGAGGGGCAGTGGGTCCGGGTAGGTCGATACGTCCGGGCACTTGCCGGCGCGGTGAGCGATCATGGGGAATACAGTCGCCTCAAGGATGAGGCCTTCCTGGATCTGCTTGCTGCTATTGCCCCGTTGTACGATGTCGGACTCCTGGCTGTTCCCCGCGGAATGTTGATGAAACCCGACAAACTCGATGCGGATGAACAATCGGTGGTGCAAACGCACACGACCGTTGGATCTGAAGTCATGATGGTCGTGGCTGGGAAACTCGCGGACGAGTTGCCATGTCTACCGATGGCGGCGGAGGTGGCCCGCAGTCATCACGAGCGCTGGGATGGGAGCGGCTACCCCGATCAGTTGGTGGGGACAGAGATTCCACTGGCGGCACGGGTGGTTTCTCTGGTGGCGGTGTATGAGGCTCTCCGAGTTCGCCGACCGCACCGTCCGCCCCTGGCCCACAGCCGCGCGATGAAGATGATCCTCACTGAAATGGTCGGCCAGTTCGATCCAACACTCCTGGCTGGGTTTGCTGCTGTTGCCGCCCGATTCGATCAAATCCACCAAGGAAACAGTTGATAGTGGAGAGTGGAGATCATTATCTCTTCACTCTTCACTCTTCACTCGCTCTTGGATAGGCTCAAGGCGTCCTGTTTGCTCGGAGACGCCATGCCCATGCCATCCGAAAGTTCCCATTTCACAGCAGAAGCCGTTGAATCGAGTGGCACCCCCACAGCAACAACCGGTGCGGACCTACCGGTCATTCCCGGTTATGAGGTGCTGAGTGAGATTGGCCGGAGCGGAGCGAGCATCGTGTATGTTGCCCGCGACACAGCTCTAAAACACGAAGTCGCAGTCAAGATGCCGAGTCTCCTTGCCTCTGGAGCGGATACCGAGTCGAGATTCGTTCGTACTGCTCAAATCGCCGCACAATTGCAACACCCTGGAATCCCACCAATCTTCGATGCGGGCACACTTTCTGATGGCCGCCCTTTTCTGGTGATGAAGCTGATTAAAGGCCAGAGCCTGGCCAAAATGCTGGCAGAGCGACCCAAACCGATCACAGATCGTATCCGGTTCTTGTCGGTGTTCGAGCAAGTCAGTCAGGCAGTCGCCTATGCTCATACCCATCATGTGATTCATCGGGATCTCAAGCCGCAGCATGTGATGATCGGTGCGTTCGGTGAAGTTCAGGTGATCGGCTGGGGATTGGCGACAGTGCTTGCACGTAAAGAATCCGGGCCGCCCAATAGGGAGCCGCTATTGGGCACTCCGGCGTACATGCCTCCCGAGCAAACTCGCGGCGAATGGGACAAGGTGGATTGTCGGGCGGATGTGTTCGCCCTCGGCGGAATTCTCATCGAGATATTGACGGGCCGCCCCACGTTCAGTGCGGACTCCGTAGCCGAATTGATCCAGAACGCGGCGTCCGGGGATATGTCCGAAGCGTTCGCCCGGCTCGATGCGTGCGGAGAAGATGCCGAGCTGATTGCACTCGCCAAACGCTGCCTGAGCCCAAACCCAGCACATCGGTCGGCGGATGCCGGAGAGTTGGCCGCTTTGGTCTCGGCGTATCGAGAAAGTATTGACGGGCGGCTTCGGAAGAGTGAGGTCGAGCGATTGGCAGCTGTGGAGATTGCGGCCGAGAAGGGGAAGCGGCGACAGGTACAACTGGCTCTCCTTCTGGTAGCTGGCATGTTCATCATTTGGACCGGTGCATTGGTCTGGTGGCAAGACAGGCAAACCACCGTTCGGCGAATACTCGAGAAAGAACGCGAAGCGGACGAGAAACAAGCACAGAAGGGGCAAGTACCCCCATTTCAGAAACGACCCCAACCCGAAAAAAAACCGGTCCCGAAGCCCAAACCACGTATGCAAGTTGAGAATCCGATACAGGACGATCATATCGCTCCGCCGCCACGAGAGATGAGCCAGCCTGTCCCCTGACTTGAAATGTGCCGTACACTACAGGTATGCCTATTCTTCTCGTTTTCGCGCTGACCGCTGCGTGCCTGCCTGTGGACTGGCCTGCCCCGCTGTTAGGGGGCGGTCTGGAAACCTCCGCGACGTTCACGATTACTGCCGTCGGGCTCTCGCTTATCGCAGCCTTCGCACTCCGGACATGGGTCGTCCAGACTCTTCACCGATCGCCCGAGCGCAAGATCGAGGTGAGCCAGGCGTATGCACGGCTCCGTCGTCGTCTGTTCCTCATCAATATGGGGATGGTTGCGGTCTGCGTGCTGGTGTTTGGCTGGGGGTGGCTCACCCAGCAATTGCTCGTTGTGGACTGGGGCGGGAAATCGCCCCTCGCCCCATTTGCGGAACTGGCAGTCCCGTTGCCCTACTTCGCAATCCTCTTCAGTGCTTGGCTCATTTACTACGATGCCGAACGAACCCTGCATTGCACCACCGTCCTCGGCCCCAACAACAAGGAATTCTGGAGCCGGATTGGGTATTTCTTGAACCACCTTCGCCAGTTTGCCCTGCTGGTGATGCTCCCGGTGATTCTCTTCGTTACCCAGCAAACGATCGACCGGTTCCTCCCGGAAACGACCCGATCCGACTGGTATCGGCTCGGATCGGCTGTTGCCGTCCCGCTATTGATCCTGTTCATGCCGTTACTGATTAAACCGCTCCTCGGACTTAGAACGATGCCAGCGGGACCAGTGCGGGCTCGTCTCGAAGCTCTGGCGAAGCGGCTTCATTTCCATTGCACGGACTTCCTCCTCTGGCCGACACATGGGGCCATGGCAAACGCGATGATTGTGGGATTTTTGCCGCGGATACGTTACGTGATCTTTACCGATCGCATCCTCGAAGAGTTACCGCCGGACGAACTCGATGCAGTATTCGGACACGAGGTCGGACATGCCAAGCATGGCCATATGTGGCTCTACGCAGTGTTTCTTGCCCTGAGTATCACGACGCTGGCGGCAGCGTTTCTACTACTCGGACAACAACTGGATGCAGCGGGTGTGGAATTGCCGAAGTGGGCCGAGGGGTGGATTGCGCTCCCCCCGCTGATTCTCATAGTCAGCTATATCTTCCTGGTATTTGGCTACCTCTCGCGGCGATGCGAACGGCAAGCCGATGTTTACGGTTGCCGGGCGGTGTCGTGCATCAATTCGAACTGTCTGGGTCACGATGAAGCCACGGTATACCCGGAACGGGCAAGGCGACTATGCCCAACGGGAATCCGGACGTTCATCGGCGCTCTTCAGCGGGTAAATATGGTCAATGGCAATAGCGGATTCGACGATGAGCAGGCGCAGACAACGAGAGCAATCATCAAAGGTTTTTTTGAATGGTTGAAATCGTGGCTGCATTCAACCATGTCTCGGCGTATGGCTTTTCTGCGGACCCTGATTGGAAACCCACAGAACGAGCAGCAATTTCAATTGCATGTGACGATGCTGCGGTGGGGATTGATTCTGGGTCTCGCAGGCACTCTCTTCGGGCTTGGCGAAGTGGTAGGCTGGCAGGAACTGTTGCAAGCGATGCGATGATGTCGGAACATCTCTCTCTTCAGGAGTGAAGTCATGGATCTTACCCGAGTACAAGAATTGAAGCAAAAACTGCTACAAGAAGCTGAGTTGGCACCCGTCTGGTTGTTCTTCATGAATCATTTTGTGGACAATCCGGAGTTCATCGCACTTGGCGATCGCGTCACTCATCCATTTGTGGAAGCAGTTGTGGCGGAGGTTGGGCGACAATTGTTCAGCGGCAAAGGTGCGGTCAACAACTTGCGTCTGACACTAATCGCGGAACAGCAGTTCATTCACGGTGGTTTCGCGATGGGTGGTCATCTCGGTGGAGTGATCTATTTTGAGGATGTGCAGATGGGTTTGGTCACGGTGGCCGAAATGCCCCCATCTATTGATGTGAAGTACGCCCGGTTTTCGGGCAAGCCCGTCCGAAAAGTGCCGACTCCATCCATGAACTAACGCTCGCGTATACTTTACGCATTAAACACCAATAACCTCTGCTCACGACATTCATCCCGACCTGCTCCTCAGATGGCTGGTTATTCGGATGATGTCACGGAGAGACCAGAACAGGAGTTTGAGGATCGGTCAGTCTGCACTAATCACGATTTTGTTTATGGTTGAAGTGATTATTTTTTGTGGATCATCGTGTTCCAAAAGGCCGAAAAAACCTGACAAAGCCTGACAAAACCCGACAGGCCCGCGAGGTCTATCCGGTCCAAGTGGGGCACGGGTAGCGCGTGGTCGATCCATTTGGCCATCACTGGGAGATCGGACGCCCGTTGGTGTCGTAGATCACCGAATCGCTGATTGCATCAGTCGCCGGAAGCAGGCTTGCGCTGGACCTGAAGAGGTGTTGGGCAGGAAGCTGAATTATTGCTCCTCCGATGTGGCACCAGCGCATGCTTTCCGGTTGGAACTGCCGATGATCTGAGAGACGCAATTCCTAGGTTCAGGGGACCGCCTGATGGAGGGGAATTGGAACCACCACTTTGCTCACTCCCGGCCCAGTACGCTTGACTTGGCGAGCGGTTTCCGACGTGTCGAGATAGATTCTCTCGGACAGCTGATACCCGGGTGCTGAGACTGTGTAATTCCACCAAGGCAGATGAACGACGAAAGTATTGGTGAACATGCCCGAAGTTCCGAAGCACATGCTATTCAGGCATTGGTATTGTGCTGTCCCATCACCTCCAGTCGTCAACTCAAAATCTCGTGGTTCTGACTCCTTGTAGAATCCGCCCTCCGAGTTGATCTTGATCGTTGAACCAGCAATCGGTTGTCCGGTGTCGGCATCAATCGTTACGAACTCAACTGTCAGATCAGTTCCCCCAACCCAGTGAACCTCAATAAGTCCCAGAAAGAGAATCATCAGGATGAGCAAGACGATCAATCCGCCGACGACCCACTGCAACCGTTTTCGGTATGCGATTCTCATGCGAGTCAGCATGGGCTAATCCTGAACTTCGGCGGTGGATCGGGCCATGCCGCTCGAAATTCATCACGGTCACGATAGCCATTTCCGAACTGTCCTGAAGTATTGACGACACTCAAGATGGGTCAAACCAAATATCCGTCTGCTACTCACTTCTTCTTCAGGCAACAGTTCTTGAAGTTCTTTCCGCTGGTGAATCATCCGTCACATCTCCTCGAAGTTCTTGAGCATCTGCATCCCGATGCGCTGGCTTTTCTCCGGGTGGAACTGCGTGGCAAACACGTTGTCGCGCCAGATCGCGGCCGTGAATGGTTCGGGGTAGTCTGCTGTCGCCGCGATGCACTTCTGGTCGGTGGGGGTGGGGAAGTACGAGTGGACGAAATAGACCGCGGGGTCGGCGGGCAAACCCTCGAACAACGGACATTTGGGGCTGGTGAACTTCAGCGTGTTCCAGCCCATGTGTGGGACTTTGAGCCCCGGTATCGCCGGGAATCGGACCACGTCACCCGCAAACAGGTCGAGCCCCACGTGCAAACCGTCCTCGTGATCGCGCGTGAACAACATCTGCATCCCAAGGCAAATGCCCAGAAATGGCCGCCCCTGTTTGATGTGAGCTGTAATTGCCTCGGCAAGATGTGTTTCGCGCAGTCGGGCGATTGCATCCTGGAATGCACCCACTCCCGGTAAAACCAGTTTGGATGCCTCGGCTACCCTGTTCGGGTCCGATGCGATCACGGCTGCATGCCCAACATGCTCGAACGCTTTTTGCACGCTCCGCAAGTTCGCCATTCCGTAATCGACGATCACGGTGTTCCCGGTTGCCATGAGAATTAACCAAATACGTTCTGTTAATGCACTGTCCGACGCTTCCGGCACGTCGACAATGCCCTCGTTCACTTCGCGGTGGTCGTCGAAGGTGCTTGATTTTCGTCGGGTCGCCGCAGGAGGAGACCTGCTGCCACCATGCCGATGCACATGACGAGTGCGGAAATCCCAATGGTGATCGTGTCGAAGAACACAAATTGAACGCGGGGGCCAAGCCAGCGCCAGGAAAACCAAGTAATGACGACACCAATGGCCAAGCCCGGGCCGAAGGGCAGTTCTCGCGTTCCCTCACCCCTCGGGTCGAGAGCGGGGTCGGTGGATGGCGTGCCAAGAAGCACCCCAAGGAGTTTCAGAACCAGTGCCGAAACTGCTCCAACGAACAGCGATAGCACTGCAATCTGCCAGCCGAGGAAC
>DASZJS010000155.1:0-1744 GCA_035947935.1 Gemmata sp.
GTCGCAGCCGGTCAAGCATCTTCGGCTGGATCTTCAACGCAACTACGCGGCCGGAGGTCCCAACGAGGCGAGCCAGATCCAGGGTAAAGAAACCCATGCCCGAACCGGGTTCGAGCACCGTCACTCCTTCGTGAACATGCGGGGACAGAATTTCGCGGGGGTTCTGCCCACGGCGGCGCAGCGGGCTGATCAGCCAGTATCCGAGCCACCAGGGGCAAACGCGATGGGTCATTGCTTCCCCCGAACGGTCTTGCGTGACCATTGCTACACCGATGCAGGCCAAGGCGCAATCGCAGAAGCGCGTGTTTTCGCTTGTACATCGTGTTTGGGCAAAGTTCGCCATTGCCCCGCAAACCGCCAAAAGGCGTGGCGAAGCCGCTCGATGTGCTGACCGAAGACTGATCGAGCGCTACAAGGAATGATTCTCGATCTGGTGCCCTGCCGAGAAACGCCCGGGGATGCCCTCCAGGCTCGACCACCTCCACCCAGGCTGCCCAGCCGCCGTCCGACGTCATCGATGACCGCATGAGTCCCCCTCGTGTGCGGTGGTGTCTTTGACTCGGTAAACAAACACGGATGTATTTTTACAGTTACCGTTCGCAAACAAATACCGACGCCACTTCTGGAAAGCGTTCCGAGGCAGAGTCGAATTTCCCGAATACGCCGCGCCACGCGTCTGAGAATTCAGCCATTTGTAATCGCTCTGCTCGGTCATCACATCAACGCGCTTCAACCGTGCCTATTTGTTGCTGAACTTGCTTCCTGAATTCACTCGGATGCGCGATCCGGCTAAAGGTTTCAAGTGTCCCGCCCGTTCCACGGATCGTGACGCTGCCATACCCCAGCATCCGACCAGGGACCGACTCATCGACAGCAATGCTTTCCACTTTTGACAGGAGTATCTCGATACTCTTTCGGGCGATGAGACCAGTCTTGATGAGTACCCGTTTGTTTGACACGACCACCTCGGTGGAGTTTTTTCGGATCACTCCGACGCCGATCAAAACAGCAGCACCCACCAAGAGCAAAAGTCCAACGATGTTCAATCCAGGGTACCGGACGTCTTTGGCACTGACCTCGAAGCCACCCGCAACGAATCCGAGGCCTATGCCTCCTAGCAGGAGTCCCGCCAGCAGCGGCCAAATGAGAACGATCCAATGCAACCGGGTCCTGTAAAGGACTGTCTCTCCGGGAACCAGATTACTTTCAATGTAGCTCAAGATGGCCCCTCCAGTTTCGCTCACTAGTCTGCAACGTGAAAACCACTCTTACGACTGTCTCACCTTAACTTCGGCAATTCCACTATCGCCAAATCCGAATCCATGATCGTCGACTCGCCATCTACTTTTAGTATGGTGCTGCCAATCTGTGGGGAGCTGAGGGGGCACATTCGGCAGGCCATGAGTCGCTCGGTGATCAAAAGGCGATTTGGGCTCGCTCAGCGATCTTCTCTTTCGCCAACGTGCCAGATTTCATCGATAGCCGCAGCGTGGAGTTGGTCGCAACCTGGCTACGGAGAACAAGCTGCGGGCTTGGCAAATTCTGAAAATCCACGTAGCGTTGATTCTCGTCGAACGCGGACACCCCGGACCGCCGAAGCTTGACTGCCCATTCACTCGGCGGCTGGTAAAATCTCAAAGGACGAGGAGATATGACAGGCATCATGTTGCGACCCCGGTTCCACCACCATGACTATCCTCTATAGATACCTCAAGCACTATTGGAAGTTAGTTGCGGCGGCGTT
>DASZJS010000156.1:0-3596 GCA_035947935.1 Gemmata sp.
CACATCCATTCGGTGGGGAACAATCGCCCAGGCCGGGAGTGGCCCTTTTCCGGGTGCCAATTTCCCCAGGCACGCTCCCATGTGGGGCATGTCCTGCCGGTTCATGTTGTTCACATCGGGCACCGAGCCTGGATACATATATCCGGTGAACATCCAGTACGATCCGCGGCCGTGGTCGTTATGTTCGTGCCACATAGTCCGAACGAGCGCGGACTTGTGCATCCAGGTTGCAGCGTGCGGAAGGAGTTCCGAGAACCGAACGCCGGGAAGCGAAGTTTGAATCGTGGTAAACGGCCCACGGATATCGTCCGGAGCATCGGGTTTGGGGTCGAAGGTATCGAGCTGGGAAGGAGCACCGGACAGATAGAGGATGATGCAGTTCTTGGCTTTACCAAAGCTCTTCGGCTTCGGCCCGACGGGCGATGCGGCCACAGTTGGCTTCGCCAATAACATCGGGAGGGTGATGCCACCCAGAGACAACCCGCCCGCGCGGAGCAGTTCCCGGCGATTCAGTGGCGACGAACCCCACAACTTGAACATGAAAGGGTCTCCGGCAGGCAAAGACAGCAGGCAGAGAACAGGCAGGAAACAATCGGTGGGAAAACCGGCGTGCAATCGAACTTATTTGAGTGTACCATAACACATATCCTGCCTGCCAGAGTTTCCTGCCAAACAACAAAGTTCCACGCTGCCAGCTTCCCAGAATCGACTACTCGCGGACCAATGCGTTACCTCATCGTTCCTTTCTGCGTATTTGCACTCCCAGCCGTTGCCTCAGCGCAAGGGTTTATCGACAGCGTTTCGCCACCCGTGCTGGAACGCGGGAAGACCATTCGAACCACTTTCGTTGGTCGCGATCTTGGCTCGGGGCTCGATGTGTGGCACTCGCTTCCCAAGGGGGCAATTACAGCCAAGCCCGTGGAGAGTCGCCCGGATCGGATTGTGTTCGATCTCAATGCTGCAAGTGATGCCCCGGTCGGTGTATGTGGTCTTCGAGTTGCTACCCGTGATGGACTCACGAACGCGATTCTCTTCCACATTGAAGACTTGCCTGTCCGCGGAAATATCGCCAGTGACAAGCCGGGGTCTCTATCCCTGCCCGCGTGCGTTTGGGGCACCTTCCGCGAGGGAACGCGAGACCAGTACACGATCACGGTAGGCGCTGGCGAGAAAGTAAGCTTTGAGGCTATATCCAACCGACTGGGAAAGGATGCCGACCCGCTCATCACTCTCCGGGATGCTGCCGGAAAGTTCGTGACCGAACGCGACAACGATCAGGGGCTCTATTTCGACTTCCGGTTTGAACACACCTTCGAGAAGGCTGGAATTTACACAGTGGAACTCCGCGATGCTCGGTTCAAAGCCTCGGAGCATCACCATTACATACTGCGAATGGGGAAGTTCTCGGTAGAGCGAGTGGCGATTCCATCGGCTGTTGTCGCACCCAATCGGTTGCCAGGTGTGTTCTTCGAGAATCGCAAGCGACCAGGAGACAACGGTTCGGCGTGGGTTCCAGTGTCGCCTGCCGAGGGAGCGATTGCCCTGGCCCGGGAGTTCGATGAACTTCGCGACAACGCCTTATCGCAGGCTACGGCCGGACCCACGCAGCTTGCGTTTCTGTTCTCGCCCACGCGGGTGAACCCATTCCTGCTACTGGAACGGTCGATAACCACGGGTCGGCTCCAGGCCACTCCTGTGGTCGTCCCCGGGACATTGTGTGGGGTATTGCGGCGATCCGGGCAACAGCAGGCGTTCGCGTTCAATCTCGATAAAGGACAACGGATTCTTGTTCGCGGAGAAACGAAATCGCTGAACTCTCCCATCGACCTCGACTTCGTTCTCACCGATCGCATGGGTCGCGAACTCCGCCGCCCTAACGAGAGCCGCGATGGGTCTGAGCCGAGTCTCGATTTCACCGCCGGGACACCTGGAGAGTATGGGCTCGTCGTCCGCGATGTCCTCCGCGATGGCAGCGACTCGCATGCTTATCGACTGACTGTGCGGGGTACTCCATTCCCGCCTACACTTACCGCCGAAGTGGAAGGACTGACGATTCCGCAGGGGAGCTATCAACCCATCCCGATTCTTATTTCACGCACTGGAACCGTCGGGCCGATCAAGCTCTCTCTTCTTGGTGCGCCAACGGGTTTGAAGCTCATGCCAGCAGAGATTCCCGAATCGGCAGCTTCGGTTGTGTGTAAACTCGAAGCGGATGGAACTGCCCCGTTGGGCATTCACACCATCCAGATCGTTGCCGATTGCGGCACCGAAAAGGCTCTGGTCAACACGCGGCCGCTGATCGACAAGAAGTTGATGAACATTGACCTGATCCCGATCGCTCTGCGTGAAGATCAAACTCGGCCGCCATCCTCACTGACGGATCGATTTGCTGTTCAAATCACCCTACCGAGTCCCTTCACATTTGAACTGCCCGAGCAATTGGTGACACTTTCCCGATATCAAACCGCACCGGTACCCGTGGTCACGACTCGGATTCCAGGCTTCGATGGCCCCATTAGCTTCAACGCAGTAGGTGGTCAACTTGCCGACAAAAACGAAGGTCGCACACGCGTGTATGCTGAGTTCCCCGAAGCCACCATCAAGCAACCGAACATCGTTGGTGCGGTGGTATCGAAGATCCTCTCGAATATCGCGAAGACACGGATCGAGGTATCCGCGCACGGAGTCCACCAGGGGCGAAAGGTCACACTGACGCGCACGTTCGATCTGGACCTAATTACGGCTTTTCGCTTCCTACCCGAGCAGATGAAGGTTGCCATGCTGCCCGGAGAATCCGCCACGGTGAAACTGGCGATGCAGCGAGCGAAGAACTTCGATGCTCCGGTGACGTTTCATTTGTCGCCGATGCAGGGTTTTGAATTCCCTGAGATGGTAACTTTACCGAAAGGTCAAAACTCGGTCGCCTTCAATGTAAAAGCTGCGGACGATCTCCAGCCCCACAGGCAGGGTATGAGTATTCTCGCAACAGCGGATGTGAACGGGTTCGAGGAAGAGATTCGTGGCCAGCCGATCGAGATCGAAGTGAAGAAGGTCGAGCCACCAAAGAAGAAGTAGTTTGCCGAATGGAGCAGTAGATGTATCGCATTTTCGTTCTTGTAATCGTCGCATTGGCACCTTCTTCAGTGGTTGCCGCTGAACCCACGTCCGAACGGCCCGTTTCGTTCCGTACCGATGTGATTGCAGCGCTGTCGAGGGCGGGATGCAACTCTGGTGGCTGCCATGGATCGCCGCAGGGCAAGAACGGCTTCCGGCTGTCGCTTCGCGGCGGCGATCCTGACCTCGACTTTGCTACTCTGGTCAAGGAGGTTGGTGGTCGCCGCGTGAACCGCCAGATGCCTGAAGATAGCCTCTTCCTGCTGAAAGGATCGGGGCGGGTTTCTCACCTCGGTGGTGCAGTCATGGGTCGGAATGATCCCGCGTTTCGCACCCTCGCCCGATGGGTAGCCGAGGGGTGTGCTGATGACAAGCCGCCCGCGTTGGTGAAGCTCGAAGTTCTCCCGGACTTGAAGCGGTTCGCTCCCGGAAAGCCATCGGAGCAACTCCGGGTTCGCGCACATTTCCAGGATGGCACCATT
>DASZJS010000157.1:0-8373 GCA_035947935.1 Gemmata sp.
GCAAGCCACAGGGATTCGTGTCGCACGAGAATCATTTCCTGCAATTCTCATCCGTGACATCTTTGGCAACCCGTTCTGCCCAATCACCATCGACCCCTCCTGGCTCACCTCCACGGTCGTTTCCCTCGCCAGTCAAATGTATGACTCCCGCGACTTCTCTGCGATGCCGATCCTTGCTGATGCCCTTCAAGATGCCGGTTGCGACAACGAAGATGTGTTGAACCACTGCCGGGTTGAAGGCGTCCACGTTCGAGGTTGCTTCGTGGTCGATCGACTTTTGGGAAAAGAGTAGGTCGTGACCGAGCGTTCCCGCTCGATTGGATCACATACACTTGCCCGGTCGTTCTCTTAACCCGTGGGGCGTGTTACACTCGTTGCGGTATCGTGGTTACCTGACCTTCAAGGGGGATCGACCGATGGGATGCCGAACCTGGGTCATCGTGTTGGTGATCGTGGTGTGTGGGATCAGTCGTGCCACTGCAGACGAGGCCGAGGATCGGGCGGTTGCCGTAATCGAGAAACTCGGCGGGAAAGTGACCCGGGACGAGACAAAGCCCAGCAAACCTGTGGTGGGTGTGAGCCTCGTCTTTTTCCAGGCAACGGACGAGGACTTGAAGGAACTCATACCACTCAAAGCGCTCACCAACTTGAATCTCGGCGGCACCAAGGTGACGGATGCAGGGCTCAAGGAAATCGCACAACTCAAAGCGATCACAACCCTGGATCTCAACAGAACCGAGGTGTCGGATGCGGGAATGAAGGAAATCGTAGAACTCAAAGCGTTAACATTCTTGAACCTCCACAGTACTCAGGTGACGGATACAGGGCTCAAAGAACTTGTCGCACTTAAAGGGCTCACCGGCCTGGTTCTTGGCGGCAGTAAGGTGACAGATGTGGGGCTCAAAGAAATCGCACAACTCAAAGAGCTCGCCTTCCTGTCCCTCGGCTCCATCGCCCCCTTCACCTGGGGCGGCACCAATGTAACGGATGCGGGTTTGATCGAACTCGCACAACTGACAAAACTCAACTATTTGTTCCTCGACTCCACCAAGGTAACGGACGCGGGGCTCAAAGAAATCGCAAAACTTCAAGCGCTCGCTGGTCTGAGTCTTTCCAATACCAAGGTGACGGATGTGGGTTTAAAGGAAATCGCAAAACTCAAAGCGCTCACATACCTTAACCTGTGGACAACCAAGGTGACGGATGCAGGCGTAAAGGAAATCGCACAACTCAAAGCACTCACCACACTGAAACTTGGCGACACTCAGGTGACGGATGCAGGCGTGAAGGATATCGCACAACTCAAAGCGCTCAGTAGCCTGAGCCTTGGAAACACAGATGTGACGGATGCAGGCGTGAAGGATATCGCACAACTCAAAGAACTCACAATGCTCGACCTCAATGGCACTAAGGTGACGGGCACCGGTGTCGCGGAGTTGCAGAAGGCACTCCCCAAGTGCAAGATCGATCGCTAACCGCGCTGCGGCTGCCCTCTCCTGAAAAAAGGTCGATTCTGCCAAACGAACTCAAATGGCAAGAACGACTTGTTTTGACAGGGAAATCGTAGGCAATTTCGTCTGGTCAGACCCACGATCACAAATCGCCCGACAGCGAAAAACGTCATTTACGGAAGTCTCACAATCCAGGTGTTTTCACGCAACGAATGTTGCCGCCCGCACTGTGGGCGCATACACTTCAAACACCAGGAAACATAGGCGTCTCAGCGTTTTCGCGGGCTGGACGGATAGGATTGCCAACGGGATTACGCCAAAGTTATCGTAGGTTCAAATCCCATCACCCGCACTGACCGAGCACTCTGGCCAACAGAGTTGCTTGGCCGATAGAATAAAAAAGCGTCTGGCCGGGAAGTCGCGGACCGCTGGTGGGTATACAACACCCGCCGCCCGTAACTTCCCGGTTCTTTGTTTTCCTCGACCCGTTTCGGACCACGGGAAGGTTCCTCCTTTCCACCGGCCCACCATCCCGACGGAGCAACACCGATGGCCGATGACACCACAACCCCCACACCCGAGACTACCCCGGAAAACACACTGGTTCCCGCCAGCTCCGACACCGGCGAGGCGGCAACGGCAGTCGCTGAGATGCCTGCCAGTGGCAGTCCAGCCGAAGGAAAAGATAAGCTGCAACAGGTAATCGAGATCCGGGATGTTGGACCGTGCAAGAAGCACATCAAGGTCATCGTCAATCGCGAGCAGATCGACCAGCGGTTCAACGAACGCTACACGGAACTCGTTCGCAGCGATCAGCCGCAAATCCGCGGGTTCCGTCCCGGCAAGGCACCGCGCAAACTCATCGAGAAGCAGTATCAGGACGCGGTGAGCGAGGAGATCAAGACGCAGGTTCTGATGGCGAGCCTCGAACAACTCGCCGATGAGCAGCGAATTGCACCGCTCAGTCCGCCGGACCTCGACCCCCACGCGATTTTTATTCCCAAGGAAGGGCCGTTCATCTACGAGTTCGATATCGAAGTGCGGCCCGAGTTTGAAGTCCCGAACTACAAGGGACTGCATCTCAGGCGGCCCATTCACACATTCACCGCTGCCGAGATCGAGACCGAAAAGAAGCGATTACTCGAACCGTATGGCCAGCTCGTTCCCAAGGAAGGCGACCCGCCCGCCGTGGCCCTGAACGATATCATCACGGCCGATGTGGTGATTTCGTTTAACGGCCGAGAAATCAACAAACTTCAGGAGACGCGCGTCAAAGTGGAGAAGCAGTTTGCGCTGTCCGATGGAGTTGCGCCGGATTTTGGAGCGAAAATGACCGGGGCGAAGCCCGGGGATGTACGTGAGGTGGAGATTCTTCTATCGCAAGAGCTTGGTGCGACGCAGCTTCGTGGACAAAAGGTCCAGGCCACCTTCACGATCAAGGACATCAAGGAAACCCGGCTGCCGGAACTCACCCAGGAACTCATGGAAGATGTATTCGGCGTGACTAACCGGGAATCGCTCGATGAGTTCATCAAAATCCTGCTGGAGCGGCGATTGGAGTACACCCAACGCCAGGAAGCTCGAACCGAGGTACTTGAGAAACTCGCTACTGAAGCGAACTGGGATCTTCCGCAGGACTTGCTACGCCGCCAGGCGAGCAAAACACTTTCCCGGCGGCTTTTGGAAATGAAGAACGCCGGTATGTCGGAGGAGCAGATTGCCGGCCGGCGGCGACTCCTGGAGCAGGACGTGTTGAAGAACACGTCGGCGGCTCTCAAAGAGCACTTCGTTCTCCAGAAGATTGCCGAATTGGAAAAAATCGAGATCGAGGACGAGGATATCGACCGGGAGATCGAGCGGATCGCCGATCGAGCTGGCGAGAGCTTCCGTAAGGTGAAAGCCCGGATGGAGAAGGAAGACATGATGGAGACCATCGCCGCGGATCTTCTGGAACGGAAATCGCTCGATCTGATCCTCAATGAGGCCACCTACGAGGACTACGAGTGGAATGCCGCCGAAGAAAGCGGCGAAGTCGCTACCGTGACTGCCGATGCGATTCCCGAGTCCGAATCGAAGGCCGAGGAGAAAGCGGAAGGCACGGCCGAGGAAAAGCCCACTGAGGCACCACCGACCGGGAGTTGACCACCCGCGTACAGTATCAATAGACTGCGCGCGGCTTGGTTTCAGGCGAGTTGGTTTTGGATGAGCAGGGAGCGTCAGCGACCGGCTCTCCAAAAGAATGTTTGTGCGGTCGCTGAGTAAGCATTTGTAAAGTCGTGGTAAACCCTCGTTACGATGCTCTGCGGGTTAGCCGAATACTTATGCCGCTCCCGCTCGCCTGAAAAACTTGTTCGCAAACAGTATCGCTAACCCTACTCTCCAGGGTTGACGTGTGGACCCATTTGTCCTGGGGTTCACATTCCGCTCGCTATTCGCATGGAGCCGACGATGTTCCCCTCGTTTGAACCGATGGCAGCGGCTGGTCCCATCCAGCCGCTGCTCCAAAGAGGCCAGTATGCTCGCCAGCGGATGATGACCCTGGGCGACTTGCTCCTCGAGAACCGGATTGTGTTTGTTGGAGCCAGCCCGGACACGGGCGGAAGCCCGGTGATTACGGACTTCCTGGCCAGCGTTATCATCCAGCGGCTCTTGTTCCTCCAGTACGAGAACAAGACGGCCGATGTTCACATGTACATAAACAGCCCGGGTGGCAGCGTCTCCGCCACCCTCGCCGTATACGACACCATGCAGTTTCTCGAAGCCCCGATTCACACGTATTGCATGGGCCTTGCCGCCAGCGGAGCGGCGATCCTCCTCACCGCTGGAAGCAAGGGCAAAAGGTATTGCCTGCCGAACTCCAAGGTGATGATTCACCAGCCTTATGGCCAAGTCGGTGGGCAGGTGTCCGACATCGAGATCCAGGCCAACGAGATCTTGAAAGAGCGGCAACGGCTGAACGAAATCCTTGCCAAGCACACCGGGCAATCGCTCGATGTGATCTCCCGTGAAACCGACCGGGACAAGTATTTCCACGCGGGCGAGGCCAAGGCGTTCGGCCTCGTGGATGTGGTACTCGAGAAGCCGGTTGACACGAAGAAATGAGTTCCTCCGGGTGGAAAACACCGAACGTCGAAACCATCCGGGAAAATCGTCGCGACTGTCTTGAACTCTGAAACCGGAACCTGGAACCAGTTGTCCAATCCCTACGTGCGGCATGGCCCCGAAGTCCGGTGCGTGCTGCCGACACTGTGACCCGATACCGAACACACCGCTCATCAACCGCGGAGCCGCGACCCGATCTTGAAGGGTGCGGCGATCCGCCTGGAGGATCAGATATGCCGCTCGTACCGATCGTGGTGGAGAGCCGTGGCCGCGAAGAGCGAGCCTACGACATCTATAGCCGGTTGCTCAAGGATCGGATCATCTTCCTACAAGGGGTGGTCCACGATGAGATGGCGAACTTGATCGTCGCCCAGATGCTGTACCTTCAGTTCGAGGATCCAAAGCGCGACATCCACCTTTACATCAACAGTCCGGGTGGGAGCGTGACGGCGGGCATGGCGATCTACGACACCATGCAGTTCATCACCTCCGATGTGGCGACGTACTGCATGGGTCAGGCTGCGAGCATGGGGGCAATGTTGCTGACGGCGGGCACCAAGGGGAAGCGCTTCGCTCTTCCGAATGCCCGGGTGATGATCCACCAGCCGCTTGCCGGAACCGAAGGGACGACGGAAGAAATCCTGATCCACGCCAAGGAGTTCCTCCGCACGAAGGATACGCTGAACCACTTGCTGGCCAAGCACACCGGCCAGACGCTCGACACGATCAAGAAGGGAACGGATCGGGACAATTTTATGTCCTCAATGGAAGCCCGAGAGTACGGGCTGATCGACAAGGTGTTGGAACGGATACCCGCCGACCAGCTCGGCCACCGGGCGTCCGATTAATTCTTGGTCCATAGTTCTTGGTCAATGGTCCTTGGTTCTACCGAGTTGCAACGTACTTGGGAACTATCGCTCCATTGACTATGGACCAAGAACTAAGGACCATTGACCAAAAATCGTGGGCAGGATGCAGACGAACTCTAAAGCCACCGGGCCGATTCCGCGAGACCAGCGGTTAGCGGTTTTCGCCCGGTGGCTTGTCTATCTGCTCATCGCAGTTCATTTCGCATCGCTTATCGGCTGCAAACCGAATAAACGCTACGACCTGATTGAAGCGGAACTCCGGACCCGCGAGCGGGAACTGGCCGATACACGCACCGCGCTTGAGCAATCCCGGAATCTGAACCGCGCCTACGCCCAACAAACGACAGGTGCGGAACCGGCCGCTCCAAACGCCCCAACTTACGTCCCGGTTAAAGAGATCACCCTTGCCCGCGGGACGGGTGGCGTGTTTGGTGAGAGTGCCTCCGGCGACGATGGGCTCATGGTGGTGGTCGTTCCACGGGACGAGGACGGAGCGGCGGTGAAGGTGCCGGCAAAACTCGAAATTGCCGCCTGGGAAATCACGGCGGCAGGGCTTAAAAGCCCGATCGGAAACTGGGCTGTTCCAGCGGAGAAGGTGCGGCCGACATGGCGGAGCGGGTTTATCAGCACCGGGTATTTCGTGGTTATTCCCTGGCAGACTCACCCAAGTACCGACCGCGTTCGGGTACTGGTTCGGCTTACAACCCTCGATGGCCGGGTGTTTGAGGCCGACAAGGATATCTATGTGAAGTTGGGTGCGGGATCGGGAGTGAATCCGCCAGCGCTTCAACAAACTCCAGTCGTCCCGACGCCAGCGCCACCTCGCCCGCGCGAACCGCTGTTCCCCGACCCTCTTTCTCCGGGAGTCGAACAACTCCCTCCACCCAGCATGACACCCGAACGCGGGGCCAAACTGTTGCCGCCGGAGAAGAATAACTGATTCCCGCGTTGGAAATGCTAAGGCGAGCGGCAGGAAAAGCATACCCGTAGGACGGCCTTCCCAGGCCGTCCTACGCGAAACCAAGTTCTGCCGCTCGGCTTAGCGGAAAATGGTGGGACTCGAAGACTCGACTACGAACCCGCTCAGAATTTGCTGACGATAAGAGCGAGGGTGGCAACTGCCGCTATAGCTATCGCACCGATCAGAGTCCACGGGATCGGCTTGGTAGCCACCTCAGAGGCATCGCCACCTGCAAACGGATTGGCATTCACGAATGGGTTTCGCCGCTGTCCATTGGGCGTTTGTTCGCTTGGGGCGGGAGGAGTGTCGATAACGGATTGCGATTTTGCCGGAGCCACCGGTGGGCGAATCGCTGCCCGAACATCATCGCCACTGGAGTTGCCCCAGGGGGAACCGGGTGACGGTCCGAACGGCGTCGGTGGGGCAATGGTGGGCTTGGGTTCAGCCAACACTGCGGTTGTTGACCCATTTTCCGTTCGGGTAGATTCCGAAGCAGCCTCAATGGCAGGCTGTTCCTCGACTTCACTCTCAACCGCCACTCCATCCATAGCAGCCGGACTTAACAGCGGCATCTCATCCGGGTTCGGGAGTGGGACCACCGCAGGCACCCACGCTTCCAGATCCGCGACCACCTGAGCCGGAGTCTGATACCGACCCCTCGGGTCTTTTGCCATCATCTTTGCGACGATGGCGGCCAGACCATCCGGTATTTCTGGTCGGATTGCTCGAATCGCGGTTGGTTCCTTGGTGCGGTGCCAGAGCAATTTCTGGGACACTGTCCCCGTGGGGAATGGTGGATGACCGGCCAGCAGGAAGTAGAACGTCGCCCCCAGCGCATAAATATCGGCTCGGATATCCACAGAGTGGCTGTTTGCCACCTGCTCGGGGGCAACATAGTCGGCCGTCCCCAGCACGATCTTATCGTCGTATTTGAGGGTCAACTGGTCGGAGTGGTCGTTGATGAATCGGGCCAGCCCCAAGTCGAGAATGCGGGCCACGCCCTTGCGGTCGATCAGCACGTTGCCGGGCTTGACATCCCGGTGGATGATCTTGTTCCGGAATGCGTAGTCGAGGGCAACCGCGACTTGCCGGACGTAGCTGACTGCCCGGCCGATATCCATTTGGCCGTGCTTCTTGACCACATCCAGAAGGTTCGGGCCATCCACGTAGTCCATGACGATGAAGTGGAGATTCCCATCCTGATCGATGTCGTGGGTGCGGACGATGTTCGTGTGTTCCAGACTGCCGGCCGCGCGGGCTTCGCGGTAGAATCGGCCGAGGGCAGCCGGTTGCTCGGCCTTGGCGGGCGGCAAAACCTTGATCGCAACCCGCCTCCTCATGTACATGTGTTCGCAGAGGAACACCTGACCCATCCCTCCAACTCCAACCCGCTCCAGGAGCTTGTATTTCCCGATCGTGAACCCCCGCCATTTCCCAAGGAGAAACTGCTCCGTCTGGAAGGCTGTCAGCACGCCGTCGCGAATCATTTCCTCGGCAAATTCCCGGACATCGGTTGGAAGACCGCGGGTGAACTGTCGCCGCTGCACATAACTGGAGAGCTTATTCTCATCGATCATGCCGCTCTTGCGGATCAGTTGGATCAATTCCTCGACTGACGTAGGAACGGACATCAGAACACCGTCCGCGAGATAGAGGGGGTGAATACGATAACGGCCACCCGTACTTTCTTCGGGCGTGGGCGTGATTTCTGCGTAACATTAGAACTGATTTTGGGGGGAAGCAAACGGGTGGAACGAGTTGGAAGTTGGTTGGAGTTCGGGATGTAGTGAGGCTGAGCATCAAATGGGAATTCAAGCAGAAAAGCCTTGATCACAGCATTCGCACCCGTCGCACAAGGGCCGTCTTCCGTAGGTGCCGGGAGCCGCGCGGGCACAGGTGGATTTGGGTTGGGTGGCCGGGGCAGAGTCTTCGATGCCCCCGGTCTCGCGTAGCGAAAAAGCGAACTGTTGCTTCGCAACACCGAGGCATC
>DASZJS010000158.1:0-4978 GCA_035947935.1 Gemmata sp.
TATGCTCCGGATGAAATGCGGATTGCGGTCGGGAGTCGCGATGGGGTGGTGCGGCTTTGGGATCTCAAGCGCGAAGAATGGTCGCCTACGATCTTTCAACACGACAAACTCGAACCTGTGTGCCTGGAATGGAGCCCGGACGGTCGGCTTCTGGCTGTTGGAGCTGTCACTCCACACGAGAAAGGCGAGTACATCGTCACTCTTTGGGACGGTGCAGAGGGTAAGCAGCTCAAGCCCTCGCTTGAGCACAAAGATTTGGTGAGCAGCCTCACTTTTTCGCCGGATGGGACAAGTATTCTGACCGGTTGCAATGACGGAACCGCTCAACTTTGGGATGTCGCTACCCGAAAGCCCACTGGCCTGCCGATGCGACATCCCCACGGTGTCCGTACGGCTCGGTTCACTCCAGACGGTCGGATGATCGCGACCGGCGGGAAAGATGGGATGGTCCGTTGGTGGGATGTTGCCACGGGTACACAACTGATCGGGACGTTACCTCGATATCAGGGAGAACTCAATGCGTTGTCTTTCAGCCCCGACGGAAACACTTTGGTGACGAGCGGGGGACTGGAGGGAGCAGGCGGGACGATCCAGATATGGGAAGTGGCTCATTGTCTCCAACGACCTCTGGAGAAAGAGAACCGAGGAGGGCTTCCCAAGGTGCCCTGGGTTGTAAACGACACACTCAGCTGGCGAAGGAAACAGATTGTCTCTTACAGCCCGGATGGGAAATGGGTCATCACGGGAACACGGTCAGGCCGCGTTAGACTCAACGGCATTGACACTGGGATGCCGCACGCGCTCCCACTCCGTAATCGCTGGGATGGTGTTTATGTAACGCTTTTCAGCCCGGATGGGCGGCTGGTGGCGACTGCGAGTGAGGACAAGGCTGCGGTCGGTGAGGTACGTTTGTGGGATACAGCCACTGGCCTACCTGCCTGTCCACCTCTACCGCACCTCAACTGGGTGGCGAGCTTGGCGTTCAGTCCAGACGGCAAGATTCTCGTCACGGGTGGCTACGATTCGGCGATTCACTTCTGGGACTCGCGCACAGGAAAGCGGATCGGCCGACCCATTCCCCAAGAAGCGATTGTCCAGAGTATCACCTTCAGCCCCGATGGGAAGACGATCGCGGTCGGCCAGGGGCCTGTTTTCCTCGGTTCGCATCCTGCCGATAGTCTGATGCTGTGGGATGTGGATACTCACCGCAAGATTGGGCAAACCATCCGCGGACCCAGGACCGTTTTCAACTTCAGTCCCGATGGAAGGGCACTCGCTGCTGCTGAGTCGGTTCGCGTTCGACTTTGGAATACCTCCACGGGCTTGGAGGCCGGTCCCGTCATGACTGAACTCGCCGAGGTCAACGCACTGACGTTCAGTCCCGATGGAAAGGTAATTGCGACCGGAAGCACAGATGGAACAGTACGAATTTGGGATCCATTTTCCGGAAAACCGATTGGAACACCGATGCTCCACTCCCAGCGAGTCAACATCGTTGCCTTCAGTCCGGACCCCGAAGGTAAGCTGATCCTCACGGCCTGCGAAGATGGCAGTGTAAGGGTGTGGGATCGCACGACTCAACAGCGTTTGGGTCCCGCGGTGATTCAGAATCAAGAGTTGTGGGAGGCTGCGTTCACATCGGACTCATGCGCCTTTCTAACAACCACCGCTGATGGCACGACACGACGCTGGCCTGTACCGATGGCATTGGACGATGATGCGGATCGATTGACGCTACGCCTGGAAGTGAGGACTGGTTTGAAAATGGGTCCGGGACAGACAGTCCGCCAACTCAGTCCGATGGAATGGGACCAACACAACAAGCAATTGGAGGCACTTGAAGCCTCCACGGCCAACGCCTATGCCGGCAGGGTCGGCGATCGAGCATTCCATAATGCGCGTGCCCGGGAAGCGGAAGAAGAAAATGCAGCCTTTGCAGCAAAATGGCACCTCGATCAGTTGATTGCGAATGCGTCTCGTTACCCGGCCAATCTTAATTTCGGGGAGGCTTGCTTATCGTATGCCAGGCGCGCGCATCGATTCGCAACTGAAGGGCACTTCGGCCGGGCAGAAGAGGACTATTCGCAATCGCTCAAGCTAGGTTCGGCTGATCTGCTCGTGTGTTGGTATCGCCACCGCATCGTTGATTGTTTCGCGGCTAAACAGTGGCCACTGGCCCTTTGGTACCTGGATCGGGCGATTGATATCGCTCCGGGGGATTGGCAACTGTATGCGGATAGGGCTACGGTGCAGGGTGAGTTGGGGAGATTGAAAGCTCGTGCTACGGACTTGGCCATCGCTATGGAACGAGGAGGCGATAGTGACTTACTCATCAAGGTGGGAGATGAATATGCTCGTCGCGGTGAGTGGAAGCAATCTGCGGCTGCGTACAAACGGGCTATCCAACTAGGTCCATGTCCTGCGGATAGCTGGGAGCGTCAGGCGTTGGTGTATTTGAAAGTTGATGATCGGCAGGCATATCAAACTCTTTGTGCCGGGCTTGGAGAGGCATTCCGCGAGTTACCTCACCCACGGACTGCCAATTCCGCCATGTGGGTCTGCGTTCTTGGCCCAAAAGCACTGTCCGATTATTCATCGTGGATTGAAATTGCCGAGCGCGCTGTCGAGAAGGGACCGGAGGTTGAAAAAGGGCGTGCCATGAAATTGTTGGCGGCACTTCACTACCGAACCGGTCGCTACAAAGAGGCGATCGCAGGGCTGCAAGAGTGTATGCGATTGAGCAGGGATCAGGAGGATTTTGAGAGTTGGGTCTTTCTTGCGATGGCACATCACCATGTGGGTGCGACGATGGAAGCACAAAAGCTACTCGTCAGATTGCGGCAACTCAAGCTTCCGTCCGACCAGCCCTGGAAGAATCTGGAACTCGAACAATTGACCCGAGAAGTTGAGGCTGTGCTGAGAAACGAGGGAAACGATAAGTGATGTGTGTGGTAAAGTAGTCTTGGGCGGTTCGTGAAGGATTTCTCTGTTTTTTTGATTTTTGTTTGCACTCAACACCAAACTCCTGACCCATGCAATTCTCTCGTCGTACTGTTCTCAAAGCCGCGGGTGTCTCCCTCGCTTTGCCCTGGCTGGAAGCCCTGGCTCCTTTGCGGGCGAGTGCAGCCGGATCAGGTCCACCGCGCCGGATGGTATTCATCTGTGCGCCACTCGGGTTGCACTCACCATTCTTCTTTCCAGAGAAAACCGGCAAGGACTACGAATTATCGCCGTACCTGGAAATATTGAAGGATTACCGAAACGACTTCACCGTGATGTCGGGTCTGTCGCATCCCGATGTCGGCGCTTCGCACGATTCCATCTACAGTTTCCTGACCGCCGCCCCTCACCCGGAGATCCGGGCTGGCTTCCGCAACAGCATCTCGGTGGATCAACTCGCTGCCGAACACATTGGCGGCGAAACCCGCTTCCCGAGCCTGTCGCTTTCGGCCGAGGGAGTTGGCCTGTCCTGGACGCGGACAGGCGCACTCGTGCCGTCAGATATTTTCCCAGCCGCCTTGTTTGCCAAACTGTTCCTGGATGGCCGCCCGGACGAAGTCCAAGCGCAAACGCAGCGATTACAAGATGGCCAGAGCATCCTCGACATGGTCCGCGATCAATCGAAAACGATGCAACCGGCCCTCGGTGCGCCGGATCGCGAGAAACTCGATGAGTATTTCACGAGCGTCCGCGAGCTGGAAAAACGAATGGCAAGAAGCGAAGAATGGTCTCGCAAGCCTAAGCCCAAAGTCACCGCCAAGCAGCCTCAGAACAACTACAACTCGGCCGATCTGGTTGGGAAAACAAACATCATGTTCGACCTCATTCATCTCGCGATCCAGACGGACTCGACCCGGCTCATCACAATGCTCCTACTCGGCACCAGCCTAGTCCCGCCGATTCAGGGCGTGAACCTTGGGCACCACGATCTCTCGCACCACGGTCAGGATCCGAACAAGATCGCACAGCTCAAGACGGTCGAACTGGAAAAGATGAAGAGTTTGCGAGAGCTGCTGAAGAAACTCAAGGAGACCAAGGAGGAAGGAGTCAGTTTGCTAGATCGCACGATGGTGTTCTTCAGCAGTAATCTGGGGAACGCAGGCACGCACTCTGCGAAGAACCTGCCGGTCTTGCTGGCCGGTGGCGGCTTCAGGCACGGCCAACACCTCGCTTTCGATCCGAAAACCCCACCACCTCTCAGTAATGTCTATGTCTCCATGCTCCAAAGGATGGGGCTTCCGCTCGACACATTCGGCACCAGCAAGGGAACGCTCACGGGGCTGGATGCGATGGGATGATGTCTTAGTTTGAACCTCTATCAAAATGGAGCCGCGCACGCAGTAAGCGAAGTGAGGGATATTCCAACTTATAAGGTTAAGACCCGCTTACTTCGTGCGCGGCTCCATTTTGTTAGCGCCTCTTACGGAGACAGTGGGCTGGGCAAATCCGTGGGCGATGAAGCAGCGAATAAAAACTCATGTCTCTGTAGAACTCAGCGATCGGCGGGCACTACTTCAATAACCCGACCGTGAGTTGGCCTTGAACCCATGTTCCCTCCAAACCGTTCTCCGCTCCCTCGCCGACGCTGAGCCGCTGGCGAGCGATGAACAGTTGCTGCGCCAGTTTGTCGCGGGAGATGAAGGTGCGTTCTCCGAACTGGTCCGCCGACACGGGCGATTGGTGTGGGCCGTGTGCCGGAACCTGACTGGTTCGGACATGGACGCTGACGATGCCTTCCAGGCCACTTTCCTGGTACTGCTCAACAATGCCAGGAAGATCCGCGACGCCGGAAGGCTCTCGGCATGGCTGCATGGGGTGGCATACAAGGTGTGCGCGAGGGCACGTCGAGCAGCGAAGCGGCGAACAACCCGCGAACAGGCTGTCGCCACCAGTGAGCGTAACGGCTGCGTCGTACCGGATTCCGCCTGGGACCGGGCCATGTCCGCAGTTCATGAGGAAGTAGGCACACTACCCGAGA
>DASZJS010000159.1:0-3446 GCA_035947935.1 Gemmata sp.
GATCGCCAAGGGCGCAAACCAGTGTGCCTTCATCATCTGGGCCACGATGAGCGAGTGCCCCAGCAAGCCGACAAAGCACGGCATTCGCTTGGTTCTCGGATCGGCACACAACGCCAGCGATACCACACATAGGCGGCTTTGTCCTGGGCTAATGGATGGGCCGAGTTCGAAGGAAACTGCTCAGAATCTCCCTATGTCAGGCTCGGAATCACAATATGGGGAGTGCAGCACCGAGCAATTCTGGAGAGCTTCTCCGAGGCGTGTTGCGATGTCATACTGGCGGAAGAAACGGATGAGCCAGCGTGGAAGAGCTAGCCGGACTCATGAGAATAATGTTATAGTAGGCCTCCACATTCATGACACATCATTTTTGATCTTTTTCAGCGAACGAATTCCGCCGATGGCTCTTTGCCTCGAAACCGCGGGGCTGCCTCAATGATGCAAATAAAGTGCCGAGCAGGAAAAGATCTACTAGCGTTGGTTGTGTTAGAAAGCCCACCTCTTCCAGCGGTAGATCATTTCCTGCTCACCACCTAAGACCTCAATACGAAAAGCCGGGAATACTGGAAGCACCCCTCATGCGCGACCATTATTCCCGACTTTCGCGCTGAACTATGCAACTCATTAAAATGAAAAGCAAGGATTGGCAATCATATTTGGGCGAGCGGAAACGGTGGTCGCAAGCCAAATTGCTCCGCTGTGGGACGGTACCTCGCCTCTCCAGGTTATCCACTGACCCTCCTGCCATTCGCCTAAACGATCGCCCGAGTTTGGAGAAAACTGCTCAGAATCTCCCCATACCGGGCTCGGAAGCATGAGTATCGAAAGTGTTCAGCCCAGCGTCTGCGGCCAGCTTCACCCAAACGTGCTGCGAGTTCACGATTTTGGAGGAGACGGATGATCCGATCTTGGAGTTGTCCAGGCGAATCGAGATCAACAGTGTAACCTGTTACCCCATCGATGACCACTTCTGGTGCAGCATCATGGCGGGAAGCGATAACAGGAAGACCATGGCGCATTGCTTCAATGTAAACGAGCCCGAATCCTTCGCCCCGGCTGGGCATCGCATACAGGGCAGCACGAGCATAAAGTTCATCCAACCGCTGCTCGGAAACGAACCCTTCAAACACAATGTTCTTGGCTGCTCCGGATCGCTCGGCAAGTGCTTTGAGTGCGCCTTCTCCCGGGCCGCGGCCGATAATTCGCAAAGTTGCTCTCGGTACCATCGAGATAACTGCCGGCCATGCGGCAATCAACTCGTGGTGTCCTTTATATCTCTCAGCGAACATTCTCCCCACAATAATCACATCATTTGCATCCGTAGCATATGGACGAGCCGGAGGAAGCTCATCGGTTTCAGTTGCCAACCAACAGACGCGGCTCTGTGGAAATGAGCCGTGTATCGATTCCGCACGTCGACGACTATAGTCCGAAACGAACATCTGCATCGTGGCAGCTTTCGCACTGCGGACCCACCGTTTCTTTGCAGTTTCCCAGATTTCGATTCCGTGTAGGGCTGTCAGGTAAGGTTTCCGTCGCAGACCCGGCAACCAATGAAGTTGGCCGAGGTTGCAGGCATCGGTGATCAGGTGGCTTCCGCGATTTCGGATCGCGTTATAAGCCATTCGTAACGATGATCCCCCGTGGAATCGGACTGGGGCGGGAATATCTGCTGCCGAGGCTTTGTCGTGCAAGGTCAGCAAACTCACCGAGGCACAGTCCGCGAAGTCATCGAGCAGAACCCGCGCCATTAGTCTGGCCACACGCTGGATCCCTCCAGTGCCCGGTTCAAGAGAAGTCGCGGCGAACAGGATCTTCGGTCGATCGGTGGGATCCATGTTCCGTTGGGGTGAAAGTTCCAGACTCGAAGGCATCAGACGCTCCCACGATCGAACACTTGAACCCCGTTTTCGCACAAGCCCGAGGTGGGGTCACTCCCCGGGCCTGCCAGCTTCCTCAAACATGCAAGCAAACCCACGGTGGCCTGTTCATAGCTATACGCCTGAATGCGATTTGAAGCGGCCTCTCCCCACCTGGAAAGCCGATCCGGGTCGGACAGAGCGACTCGTAAGCACTCTGCAAGCGCATCGATCCGACCAGCCTCGAAAACCAGTCCGGTAACCCCTGGCTCAACCAGATCCTGAGCGCAGCCCACATGTGAACTGACTACCACGGGTCGTCCCATGCACATTGCCTCATTTACACACAGGCCCCACGTTTCTCCGGGGCCATAGCTTGGCAGCACAACGAGGTCAGCGGCCGCGTAGGTCCGGGGCATCTGCGTCTGGTTTTGGAACGGGGCGAAGAACGTGTCTGGAACTCCTGCCGCGGCTCTTCGGAGTTCGCTCTCCAAGGGACCGCTCCCAACGAACAGGAGGGCGGTCCGCTCTGGGGCGGTCTGGCGAAAGGCATTCAGAAGGTCGAGAGGTCGCTTCTTCGGCTCAAACTTCCCGGCGAACAGAATGACTTGACGATCCCGCTCGATACCGAGTTCCTTCCGCCAAGCGATTGCTGCTGGCTCGGCTTGAGCGCGTTCGCCCCGGAATCGGGCATTATCCACGGAATGTGGGCAAAAGAACAAGTTGTTGTCGGGTACGCCATGAACTCGGTAGTACTCCCGGTTAGCCTGACCGACGTACAAGAAGGCTGAAAATCGTCGGAACACACGTGCCAGGATCGTTCTCTTGATCCGTGACTTCCAGTCCGTTCGAGGGACGAGTCGATGCGAGTCCCCTCGCAGGATCAGGGGTTGCCGCGAACGCGAGAGCAGCAACCGAGCAAACGTCGCATAGTTGTACCCGATACAAAGAGTCGCATCCGGGTCGAATTCCACCAGTCGGCGGGGTAACTCGGGGTTGTCGATTCCCCAGAACCGATCCGTCCCCGGCCGTTGGCTCTGATTCGGGACAAATTCATGCGGGTAACCATCGAGCAGAGGCACGTCCCACTTGACCCGTACACCGAACGTCGGGTCTACCCGATCAATGACCCCGAAATCCCAGAGATAATACACCCGCAGGTCGAGACTGGAGGTCGCGGCCAGATATCGAAACCAGGGCGCGTAATACTGGACCGGATGTGTGGTGACAATCGCCAACCGGGTCATGGTGCTGGACTCGGGATCGTGCGTCGGGGGCGGAAGGCTGATGTCGCGACTGGTCTGGGAGAAGTTTCCATCACTGGACCACTCAGCGATCGCATGAATAGCAGCCTGACACCCACCAGTGCCATGGTTCCTTGAAACCAGGAGCTAAGGATCACCCCCAAAGTGCTCTCTGTCTGCATGAGAGCAGTAAGGGTAAGCAACCCGAACAGTCCCCGGAATGACGTGATTGGGAGACCAGCGCCCCACACGGCTATCCGCCCACTAATAAACCCCATAAGAATCGCTAATACTGCAACTCCAGGAAACCCGAAGTTCGCATACGATTCGGCAAGTGGTCCGA
>DASZJS010000160.1:0-3200 GCA_035947935.1 Gemmata sp.
TCCCAGTTGCCACCGAGTCCGCGACGTAGAGTTCCCGCGTGGTTTCGGTATCCCGAAGATCATGGAGGTCGGCGTTCTTCAATTCCAGATAATTTTCATCGTAACGGACAAATCGACCCAGACAGACGTAAGAGCTGGCGAGATCCAAAACAACCTTACAATCGAGGAACTCATCGAGCATGGCGATTATCCACAAGGTGGGTGACGATCCGTCAGTTCGTGTGTGAGACTATCTCCAGAATACCCGTTGGAGCGGTCGATAAAAACGGGGTCGCAGAGCGGGATGGATTCAGAGTATACAGTGAATTACTCCACGGATGGGGGTTGGGACGTGAGCTTGCGTCGTCGAACGGTCGGGGTCGTTCAGTGGTTAAGCAGCGCGTTGTTTTCACAACGCCTCTCGGCCCTGGAAAGCATACCCGAGAAATTAAAGAGCAGTTCAGAGGGCTCAGCCTCCCAGGATTCTCTCCTGGAGAGACCGAGAGCCGTGTTCTGGCTTCTCCTCGCCATGCTTCCAATCTATCTGCTTCTCTCCGTCATCGTGCCGCCGTTTGACGATGAACTGTATTACTGGTGCTGGGCGCAAGAGTTGCAATTCAGCTACTACGACCATCCGCCGATGGTCGCTTACATGATCCGCATATCGACTGCTCTTTTTGGTCACAGCATCCTGGCGATTCGTATCCCGAGTATCGTCTCTGCTCTGGTGGTTGTTGGCGTCGTAACTTGGTTGTCGCGACCGCGCGATTTGATTCCGTATGTTCTGCTTTCTCCCGTGCCGACATTTGCCGCAATAATGATCACGCCCGATGTCCCGATGCTGATGTTTTGGGCGCTCTACCTCGCCTGGCTCGTGTTCATTCACAAACGAATGGCAAAAGACCCCGAACCCGGACGCACACACCAGCCACAGTTTTGGCATTGGGTTCTCGGCGGCGTGATCCTCGGCTGTGGGGTTCTGGGGAAATACACGACCGGACTCGCGGTGATTTCCGGGTTCTTCACTTTCCTTGCGGCTGGACAATGGCGGCGATGGATTGCGGGTTATACCATCCACGGCCTCATCGCAATTCTCGTTGCCTCCCCAATCCTGATTCACAATATCAAATACGACTTCGTTCCCATCCGCTACCAGTGGGAACACTCGATGAGTAGCCCCGAACCGGGGGTCATGTCGTTCATCGAGTTCGTCGGAGTTCAATTGCTGCTGTTCGGCAGTATCCCATTCATCGCGTTCGGCTGGGGATTGTGGCGGGCGAGGACTTTGCTTGCCAAGCCAAGGCTTCGAGTCTGTGCCTGTTTGTTTCTGCTTCCGTTTGGCTTCTTTTTGTACAAGGCAACCCGAGGTCGCCTCGAAGGAAACTGGGCATTTCCTTGTTATCTCGCTTGTTGGCCGCTGGCTGCTGAGTTGTATCAACAAGTGAAGCATTTGAGGATCTGGCGGGTCTTGACCGCAGTCGCTTTCGGATTGCCAATCGGCACATCCATATTTCTCGCTATCCACTCGATCGAACCGATACCCTTGTTGCCAGTGGAGATCGATCGGGCAACAAGACAGTGGGATAAGATGGCACTCGCACAAGCCGCCGCCGCCGATCTTCAAAGCGTAGGGTACACTGGACCCGTCTACGCTGCGACTTATCAGTGGGTCTCGCTTCTCAGGTGGTACGGCGTCGATGCGCATCAGCAGGATGGGGTTTCCCGGCCAAGCCATTTCACCGAGCGATCCAACTCTCCCATCGACACCAAACGATATGTTGTGTTCCTGGAGACTTCGACCCCAACTCCAGATGCTGAGTGTGCCAAACTTGGCAGATTCCAAGTGTTGAGTACTTATCAACTGATCGTGCGGAAAGAACCAGGGCCATTTTTTCATCTGGTCGATTACTCCGACCCACAAGTTCTCTCTGTTCTCAAAGCGACCAACGGCCAATCGCCTTGACCTAGGGAGTGGTGACACGCCACTATAAACAGTAGTGGAACTTCAATCCCTCCACTGTGGTGGGGAATAATCCCGGTCAAGTTCAAAGCTCATAAGTATCAGATTGTTTTGCTTCGATTCAGCCGACTCTCCACGTCGCTGATTCTAACTTTGAACTTTGCCTGTAATACGACTGGCCAGATTCGCATGCCACGCCGTCCTCCAAAGCCAGTCAAGACTCCGGAGTTGCCGGAACACATCATCACCCAACCTGCTCAGTTGGAATGGTGTCTGGAACATCTTTCGTCCGCTGACGAGATCGGGTTCGACACTGAGTTTGTGGGAGAAGATGCCTATCGGCCAGAACTCTGCCTGATCCAAATCGCCACAGCCGAGCAGTTGTTCGTGATCGACCCCCTTACCGTTGGATCTCTGGAAGGCTTCTGGAAACTTCTGCTCGATCCGGCGCGCGTCACAGTCGTTCACGCTGGGCGAGAAGATATCCGGATCTGTCTCTTTCAGGTGGGACAGCCACCGGCCAATCTTTTTGACGTTCAGATCGCGGCAGGACTGGTTGGCCTGACTTACCCCATTGGCTATGGAGGGCTCGTTAGCGACCTCCTTGGCCATCGAATGACGAAAGGGGAAACTCTGACCGATTGGCGTCGTCGCCCGCTTCTTCCGGCTCAGGTCCGATATGCATTCGATGACGTCCGCTACTTGTTGCCTGTGTGGAAGAAGCTCACCGACAGACTGAAACGTCTAAAACGCACACAATGGGCAGAAGAAGAGTTCGCCACTCTCGTTCGTAAATCTGTTGGAGATGAGGAGTCGACAGCGGAACGCTGGCGAAAGGTGAAAGGCATTGGGGGACTCGATCGGCGCGGTCTGGCGATCGCGCGCGAACTCTATAACTGGCGCGATCGCTTTGCCGAACGGATTAACCGGCCTCCCAGACATCTACTTCGGGACGATGTGTTGGCCGAACTATCGCGCAGGGGGCCAAGCAAGGTTGAGGATCTCTCTGCATACCGTGGCGTGCCAAGGGCTGAACTTGAACCGATCCTGGAAGCCATCCGCAAGGCGAAGAGTTTGCTGCTGGATCAGTGCCCTGAGGCCGAAAGTCGGGAGAATGACCCACCACCGGTAGTCATGCTTGGGAACTTACTCAGCGTTGTTCTTTCGGACTGGTGTGCAAGGAACAAGCTTGCAGCGAATTTGGTTGCTTCAGGCTCGGATCTCAAGGCGATTGTCCGGAGCCGGATCTATCGTCAGCCGC
>DASZJS010000161.1:0-12595 GCA_035947935.1 Gemmata sp.
TTGAACCCTTTGTTGAACATCCCCACCAACGCAGGAATCTCGAACGCTGTACTCGAAGTCGGGGCCGGGTAATCGGTCGGAATTGACGTCAGGTAAAAATTCATCCCGGTCAGCATCGTTGTGGTGAATATCCGAAGCAAGTCCCCACGGGTCTGAGAGTAGATCATCGCGGAGATTTCTTGACCAGCAAGAACAAGCGCCATTGGCTTGATCGGTTGCGGATCGGCGTAGAGTTTCCCCGCGATGATGCAATAGACGTTCGTCCCGGCCAAGTCGTGGTTTGAGTTTTTCGATCGGTGCTCGGGGGGAACGTATGGGGCGTGCATGAATAAGGCCTGCGAAACGCCACCATCGACGTGCCGCTCTGTTAGGCACTCGCCATCGAGTTCGACCGTGATGTGCTGCGGCGGGAAGAAACCCGGAATGGCCGACGATCCGAGGAGGATTTGTTTAATGAGTAGCCTGTCTTGAGGACGTCCTTTGCAAGCGATCGCTCCAATATCCCAGATGACGAACCGTTTGGTTTCGGCGTCTGTTGTTCCAACGTAAAGTCGCCGGCCTTTTTGATGCTCGGTTGCCAATTCACACATCATTTGGAGTGTGAGAACCGCATCAACCTTCTCTGCGAGCTTGGAATTATCTGCCAAAGCTTCGCGAAATAGTCCGCGAATGATCATCTTTTTATAGAGGTCTTTGCTTTCCAAGGTGGTGTAGAAAGTCTTCATTTGCTCGTCGTAGGCCGGACCAAGGAACGCAAACGGGGCGATCAGAGCCCCGGTACTGATGCCAGTCACGACATCGAAATTGGGTCGTGTGCCTTTGGCAGTCCACCCGCAGAGTACACCAGCTGAAAAGGCTCCGAACGACCCGCCTCCGGACAAGCAAAGCATGTTTTTTTCACGCCACGGCGGCGCGTTCGGATTGCGATTTTGCTTCGCCTCCTCGATCGCCTCCTTCCGGAACTGCTTAGCTTCGGCTCCGAGTTTGTCGAAATTGAGGAGCGTCTCGACCTCGTCTTGCGTGGGTTTATCGATCATGTCCCGAACATTCAGTCCCTGTGAAGCAGGGCTCGGGCATTCGTTCATCGCTGTACGCGCTGCCTGGCACCCCGCGAGTAAGAAACCAACGGCGTTAACGAGGAGACAACTTGCGAGCAGTCGTGATATCACGGATCTCATTGCTCGCCCTTTAACGAAAAGCATGAGAAGGTGTAACGATTCAAACCCTAAAAGCCTGTCATCGGTGCTGAACTCCACGGCAACGACCCAGATTGCCCCAATGACCTATGCGACGGGAATTCCCGTCGATTCGACGATGAAGCAACAAGTAGAGAAACGTGAGGGTGCTATATTCCCATCCGCTTCCGTGAAATCAAGAGAACCCTGAATGGGTACAGGGCCGTTTGATTCTCTTTGCGTTAGTGTTTGTGCGGTGATGGGGAATTGCAAAAACATAAGGAGAAGTTGCAATGACACCGGTTGCATTGGCCGATTATTTAGCACGGATTGGCTATTGCATGTGAAAATCGAGAGAGGCTACGGGAGATTGCGGAGGCAGGTCTCAATCAACGCGAAATCCCAACCTCCGTAGACATCCATTTCCTTGACCTTTCTCATGCCCCTGCCGACATCGAGCGCAACGCGGCCATCGGCATTCACAATCACCAGTCGTTTGGGGAAGGCACCATACAACATTTCGACATGCCGGTCCTCGTCGTCCAGCAGACATGGCACTGGGAAATCCATGATCTTCGTACTCAGGCTCGCCCGGTGCAGTCGGTTGTTCGGGGTTTCAGGCTTCATATCGGCTTCCTCAAATGCCTTCTGCAACTGAGAAGGCAAAGGGTGACCGGCATCCTTTACCTTGACGAACAGGATTACGGCTTTGCTCTGGAAGTCCGTTTGGAGTTGTCGCAACTGTTCCAGTTGGTAGCAGAAGAGGTTACAGCCGAAGCTGCCGAGAATGAGGACGGTTGGCCGATTGGCTCGGAATTGAGAAAACTGAACACTGGCACCAGTCTGCACATCCAGCAAGGTGAAATCAGGCACCACTGTGCCTGGCTCTAACCGGCCACCCTCCGATGCCGCCCCCTTCATCAACGCTGCCGGATTCTCATGAGTGCCGAATGGCATATATCGAGCCTGGCCACCGACTGCTGGTTCGGCACTTAATCCGGCTTGTGACTCTTCAGTGAGCGAATCGAGGGCCAAAACACTTAGGGCCACTAGTAGGCTGCCAAGCAGAGCTGCGATCCCGTTTGCCCGCAACAAGAAACTCCGCTGTTGCTCTGGATCGTCTCTGCCTTCAAGTCGCCCGATCGCAAAGAAGATCGCAAGGAATGCAAAGCCGGCACCCAAGATCACTGCACTCACCGGAGTGAGTAAATCGGCCAGCCATATGAGCATGATCCACAACGTTCTGAGCGAGGAGACCTGGGCATCCCACTTCTCACAATAATGCTAACCTATGAAAGACCAATTAGTCATGGATGAAGGCATCCGTGTGCGACTATCGTCGGTATCAGAAATCATATCAATATGCTAACAACTGTAAATCTTGACATCATATAGTGCTTATATACTTATATAAAATACTATATATTATTAATATAATATAATATTAATTTTGCGGCATGCTAGACAGTGAACTGGTCGTCGGCAGTGACTCATGAGTTTGCCCCCCGCAGGGCGCAACTGATTCTGTGCAGATTGTCAGAATGCAATCTGGATTTGGTCAACGATTGGGGCCGTGGGAGGGGTTTGGTTCCATTCCATGTCGCCAGTTGGAGATACGCAGAACACAGGGGCGATTGACAGACTGGCATTGACCTTCTCGGCGTGAGAAACTGTTCCTAATGTTCTCCGCCCGACCTTAAATTAGATTCCCTGGAAATCGAATAACAGATAGATCCTTTGTCTCTAACAACAGGTGCTTCTATGGCCGCAGATGAAGAACCCGTGAAACTGATTCCGAAGACGATCGTTCTTGCTGGTGCGATTCTCGTTATTGGTGTTCCTGTTGTGTCGATTTTCGCGCTGTTCTTTTCTTTTGCCCGCGTTCCTGTCGGGAACGTTGGCGTTCTCTCGACGTTCGGAGATGTCTCCGACAAGGTACTCACACCCGGGCTGCACATCGTTATGCCTTGGAACGGCGTCACTCGAATGTCTACACAAACCCAAGTCGATGAGGAACAAGCCAGCGTTCCAACGAAGAAAGGCTTGGCGGTAGGAATGAAAGCCACGATGCTTTATCACCTCGACAGTGAACGAGCTCCTTCAATGCTCCGTGAAATTGGTGAAGGCTATCCCGCAGTGATCGCCAAAAACTTCCGCAACGCGGTTCGGGATGTGACAGCTGAGTTCGATGCTGAAGCGTTTTACACAGGTGAGCGGGTGAATGTCGAATCTCGGATTATGGATCGCATCAGCAAAGAACTGGCGCCCCGAGGCATTGAGATTGAATCGGTGATGTTGCTCGACCCCGTTCTCCCCGATGTGGTCAAGAGCAGGATCGAAGCAAAAATGGCAGCCGAGCAAGACGCTACACGGATGGAGTACGTTCTGAAGCAGAAACGGCTAGAAGCTGACGCGAAAGTGATCGAAGCAAAGGGGATAGCAGATTCACAGTCCATCATCAAAAAAGACCTGGATGACAACTACCTGCGCTATCTTTGGATTTCGGCGCTCAAGGAACACACAGGAGCAACGATCTACATTCCCACGGGTGGCGACGGTATGCCGTTCTTTCATCCCGTTCATCCGACAATGCCAACCAAAAACTGAGTTGAAGCTGCCCATCGTCCCAGACCTGAAGGTGCTGGGTCGGTCGAGTTGAAGGGTCCGGGTAAGAGTTGATGAAGGCGTTTCCCAGTGAATTTGTAATAGGTGATTCTGGCGCGGCCACTCTGTTTGTCTTAGACGTACCGAGCTACGAGGTTGCGTTTTCGCGCCATAATCTCACTCCGGTTTGACTTATATATGTGTTTTTCGTGGAATCGTTCCGCGAAATCCGGAGTTCTTGCGTGTCGTTTTCGAGGTCCGATAATCTCCTGACTTGCCTTGTTTTCCAGTGCTTTCGCTTCAGTAGCGGGGGGCGGAATTGAACCGCCGACACATCGCTTATGAATTGACATCTTTATTGTCAAAAAATGCTTGGAATTGCAGATTTCCTCTGATTTCTAGTGTTTTCTATATTCTGATTGTTGCCTATTGTTCCGATTTGTGCCCCTGTGTTCCGGGTTAGTAGGAGTTTAGTGGGAGGCTAATCTAATTTCGGATTGAGCTTTTCTGCGGCCATTTTGAAGGCGTCTTCTGTGTTGAAAGCCTGCTTCGCAGCCAAGTAATACGTCCGGGCAGTCTGGGCATTGATCCCCAAGGCGAGAGCCGTCATATCGACATTTCCGGTAGCGGTGACCATCGCGGTTATGGCGTACCTCCGGAATGCGTGAGGGGTCATTCGGGGAAGCGTTGGGTTCGCATCGGAATACTCCCGGAAGATGTTCCTCAGAACATAATCAACTGTGCTAGCCTTAAACTTATCCGAAAGCTTCCTATCGTTCGCGCACAGGAGAGCAAGAAAGGTTAGAAGTAACGTTGAACAGAGTTGATGGCCCCTCGGTGCGCTTCGGCGTGCTGAGGGGCTTTTGTGTTTTTGAGGATCAACAAGAAAAACAAAGAAAATGAGCGTCACACCTTCCAAATCGCTTGAATTGCGCTTTGATGAAGGGATGGACTGTTGCTGAACGTTTGCTCTCATGCTACAACTTCCCCATTCATCTATACTGCGGAGGCGGGATGCTGATCCGGGGAAAATACCACGGAAGTCTTGAATGGACAAAGTCGCTTGGTCTTAAGCGCTTAGTGCCGTTTTACAGCACATCGATGGGCGCGGCATTCAATTGTGACGCGATAGAGCTACTCAAAGCGATCCCGTCAGATAGCGTCGATCTTGTCATGACCTCCCCACCGTTCGCTCTTACTCGGAAGAAAGAATACGGAAATGAGCCAGTTGAACGGTATCTAGCCTGGTTCCTGCCGTTCTGTCGTGAGATTAATCGCATTCTCAAGCCGACTGGGAGTTTCGTACTTGACATAGGTGGAGCGTGGACTCCCGGCGCGCCTGTTCGGAGCGTTTATCATTTCGCTGTCGCCATTGAGTTGGTCAAGGAGGGGTTTCGGCTCGCCCAAGACTTTTACTGGTATAACCCATCAAGACTACCGAGCCCAGCAGAGTGGGTGACTGTGCGACGAGTCCGTGTCAAGGATGCGGTGAACATGGTTTGGTGGTTCTCGAAGACAAATGATCCAAAAGCGGACAACCGCAAAGTGCTTCAGCCCTATAGCGACAGCATGAAGTCACTTCTGAAGAACGGTTACAAGGCAAAACTTCGACCTTCAGGACATGATATTTCCGAAAAGTTCTCACGTGACAACGGCGGAGCAATTCCTTCAAACATGATCTCCATTGCCAACACGGAGTCGAATTCAGCTTACTTGAGGGCCTGCCGCGCACGTGGCATTAAGCCGCATCCCGCCCGATACCCTGAAGCACTCGTAAGGTTCTTTTTGAATTTTCTGACCGATGAAAATGACCTAGTAATCGATCCATTTGGAGGCAGCATTGTGACCGGAGCAGCCTGCGAAGCCGCCCGTCGTCGGTGGCTTGCGACAGAAATCAGCTCCGAGTATCTTGAGGGGTCCACGGCACGCTTTGATACCGTGTCATTGTTCGACACAGAACCTGCCGATGAAGAGCGTCCGACCCGGAGGTAACACTGTGGCATTCGACGCTCTTGCCCGTCAGTTTGCACAAGACTTGGAACGCTGCGGGGCAATAGTCATTTCCGAACACGGCGATCAAAAGCCAGCTAGATTACGCGTAACGTATGGTGATCGCGTCACCGATTGCCTATTGTTCTTGTGGAACATCACACCCGGCGGCGGAAAGTCTGATTCACGACCGAAATCCGAACGGCGCATTCAAGTCACTGCCGCCACCAAATTCCCACTTGAAGTCGGGAAACGCACAATTATCGGCGGATGGTGCGATGAAACTGGATCATGGGGATTCTGGGACGTACTCAGGCATACCAGATTTTCTCTGAACTCGCCCAGCTTTCAGGTTCGAGTTCAGACTCTCGAATGCGGATTTCATGATGGCGTAGCAACACAATCCCGAAAGACTGATCCGCCCGAAATTGTAGTGTCTGTGTCCCCGGCATTCCTTCTCTGGTACGTTCAAGATGGCGCGGTGCTGCACAACTCAGGTCAAGACGCTTTGGAAGTGCAATCGCTTCTCAAAGCAACCCCAGAGGAGGAACGTGAGTTCCTCGACAATTCAACTGATGAAGCTCAAGTGATCCGCCGCTACCGGCTGACGGAAATGATGCGAGCCGTGCGTGACGCCAAGTTTCGTCCAGCAGTCTTGCAGGCATACTCTAACCGATGTGCTCTCTGCCCAATCTCTCTCAACCTCGTTGATGCCGCCCACATCGTCCCTGTTAAGCGTCCTCATTCCACAGATGAGGTTACTAACGGCCTGGCACTCTGCCGACTCCATCACGCTGCCTACGATGCCAGTTTGGTTGGGGTAAAGTCTGATTACACCATTCTTATTAACCCCGCAGCTGTGGACCGCCTCAAGGAACTGAAATTCTTGCACGGGCTTGACGAATTCAAAGCACTTCTCAGACCAAAAATTTACCATCCATCTGAGTTAGAAGTACGGCCCCGTGCTGATTACTTACGGCTTGGGATGATCGAGCGACACTGGCCACAAGAACTGGTGGGATAACCACTGCGAATGCAATGAGCCCATCAAGATTGATGCACAAACGTCCCTTTTAGTGGGATTCGACGAAGATTTGGTGGGTTAGTGGGAGTTTAGTGGGAGCACAAATAAGAACACAACCGATGCTTGAGTATTGGCAAAAGGAAAATCCCCTAGTTTTCTAGGGGATTTCTTCAGTAGCGGGGGGCGGAATTGAACCGCCGACACATCGCTTATGAAGCGATTGCTCTAACCCCTGAGCTACCCCGCCAAGGGTAAATCTAATTTACATGCAGTCGCCGCACAGACAAGACGCGCAAGGACGGTTGTCGGTTCGCTCGCCGCTCTTCATGTACCACAATCGGCTTGGTAAAGGTGCTGTTTCACCACTTCCACAGCCACATCGTCCAGCAGTTCCAACCCGCGTAACTGCTCCTTTCGCTACCCGGAACAACGATTCGCAACAAAAACACTTCCTCTTCTACCCCTGAAAACGCTACCCTTAATCTATCCCACCCAACTTGCCTCCCTCCTCGCAGTGGAGTTATACCCATATGCGCACTCTCTCCATCGTTTGCTTATTACTCATCCTGACGGCTTTCACGCCACTCTCGCGTCCAATCGCCGCGGAAGGGGTTGCACCACCTCCTCCGCCTCCGCAACCACCTGCCGAATTCGCGCAACCCCAGTCGCCAACAAAACCCGAACCATTCCCAATCAAGATGGTCGATCAGGGGCAGTACGATTCCACGCTCACGGGCTACTTCCTGCCTGAAGGCTTCAAACTCGAGATCGTCGTCAACGAGCCCGACACGATTAACCCGGTTGGTATGACGTTCGCGCCCGACGGCACTCTGTTCATCATGGAGTGGCGACCAGACCCCGTCACCAAAGATAGCTGGTTCGAGGTCAAGGAGACGTTCCGTTACCGAGATGGTACGACCCGTCAGGTCGCCACCATGAAGAAGTTCACCACCGACCTCATCAAGCAGTTCAAGTACAACGCTCGCACCGCAAAGTTCGATGCCCCGAAGGTCATCATTGCCGAAGAGTTGCCCTCAAGCATCATGTACCACGAGGGGTGGCTTTACGTCACAGGTCGTGGCACAGTCAGGCGATGGCGGCAGGGCGTGCAAGTTGGAGTCGGTGGTCCCGGAAGCGAACGACCCGCAAACCCAAACGACCCCTGGAGCGTTCGCGAAACAATTGCACAGGGTTTCTGTGGCTTCCACCATCACCAAGTCTCCGGTCTCACGCTGGGGAACGACGGCCTCCTCTACATCACCAGCGGCGATGACGACAACTACGTCGAGGGATCGGATGGAAGCCGTGCCACCGTTCTCCGGACGGGCGCTGTGTTTCGCTGCAAGCCGGATGGATCGAACATGGAGATGTTTTCGATGGGGTATCGCAACCCCTACCGCGACATCGCCTACGACGACAAGTTCAACTTCTTCCACAGCGATAACGACAACGAGGATGGCAGCCGGTTCATGGGTTGCCGCATCATGCACGTTGCCGAAGGTTCTGACTTCGGCTGGCGTCTCCAGATCGGCGCTCGCTGCTGTCGGCCGGACCACACGCGCGGAGCAGTCGGTGGAGAATTGCCCGGCAAAGTGCCACCCATGATCAAGACCGGTCGTGGTGCCCCCGCGGGACTGCTGATCTACAACGATACCCGCATCCCCGAGAAGTACCGCGGCCTGCTCTATTACCCGGATGTGTTCCGCAAACTCGTTCGGGCTTACAAGGTCGCTCCGGATGGCTCGACCTTCAAGATCACCAACGAATTCGAGTTTCTCAAGAGCGAAGATCCACTCTTCCGCCCCTGCCAGATGGTCACTGGCCCCGATGGCGCCATTTATGTGTGCGATTGGCGCACAAACTCCGGCGGTGCCGGGAAGCTCTCGGGCGATGGCATTCACGGCCGCATATACCGCATCACCTGGGTTGGGGCTCCGGACAGTCCGGCTCTCCCCCGGCGCGAGATGGATAGCTGGGTGAAGATTCAGCAGTTGCCCGACGCCAAGCTCGTGGAAGCTCTCGCTCGTCCTGACCTCACCGACCGCGTCGAAGCTCGCAAAGAACTCGTTCGAAGGGGACCAAAAGCCCGCGACCTCGTTCTCCGCAAACTCATCTCGGGCGGGCTCGATGGCGATGCTCGCATCCCTGCCCTTGGTGTGCTGTTCGCGGGCTGGAACGCCGATGTCGAAGACCTCTGCCGACTCTTGCTCCACGATTCTTCGTCAGATGTTCGCCGCGTTGTCGTCGAGGGGCTCGGACAGCATGCCAAACCGAACGACTATCGCATCGTCGAGGCGCTCATGAAGGCTCTCGGCGACCAGGAGCCTGCCGTTCGGCGAGCCGGCGCCCTTGCTCTTGGCCGCATCGGCGGCGAAGGTGCTCCCAGCGCCCTGGTGAATTACTTGCAAGCAGACCACGAAGGGGATGTGTTCCTCAAGGACAGCTACCTGCGTGCCCTGGAACGGCTTGGCAAACCGGGTATTGATGCCCTGTTGTCCCTGGCCAGTTCTGGAGACAAAGAACGGGACATTGCTGTCGAAGCCTTCCTGGCGCTTCGGACAAAACCCGCAGCGGATGCTCTGCCCGAACTGCTCTCGCGACCAGATATCACGACCGCCCAGCGAGAAGCTCTGGTGCGTTCGTACACGAATTATGAGTTCGATCCGCCCATCTCGCTCGACCCGCTGGTTGCGTTCCTGGCCCGCCGACCGAACGAGTCTGTGGAAGTCATTCGTGCGGCAGTGGAAGTTTTCGCAGTCAGCGGCGATGCCAACGCTCGAAAAGCAACGGACATCGTTCTGGGGTTACTGTCCCACCCGGACGATGATGTTCGTTATGTGGCCATCAAGGCGATCGAGGATATCCGGCTCACGGCCGCTGCTCCGCGGCTCATCGCAATCCTGAACGATTCGACTCGAAGGGAATCGGAGCGAGCAGCTGCTGTCCGGGCACTCCGCGTCCTGGGCGATAAGAAGGCGGTCGCTCCCATCCAGGCGTTGCTTGAGGGTCAACACCCCGCAACTCTGAAATCTGAGACGTTGCGAGCACTCGCAGCGCTCGATATTGTGGCAGCCCGCACAGCGGCTGAAAAACTCCTCGACCAGCCCGATCCGACCCTCCTGTCGGAAGCAGTGACCGTTCTGGCCACAACCAAGGCCGGAGCGAAGCTCATCGGGGAACGGTTCGTATCGAAGAAACTCCCCCGCGACTTCTTCCCGCAAATCACCGAATCGCTCAAGAAGTTTGCCGAAGACCCGGTAATTGCCAAGCTCCAGGCCGAGGCACTCCGAGGCGCGCTGTTGGTGTCGCTCGAACCAGGGCAGATCGAGAAAGTGCGCAAGCTGGTCGCCGATAAGGGCGATCCGAAAAAAGGTCGAGAGTTGTACCTTAATACCAAGTTGCTTGCCTGCGCGACCTGCCACCGGATGGAAGGCGTCGGCGGAAGCGTTGGACCAGACCTTACCCGGATCTGGGACACTCAAACACTCGACAAGCTTCTCGAATCGATCATCGACCCGAGCAAGGAGATCAAGGAAGGGTTCCAAACCTACCGACTGGCAACGGCAGACGGGCAAATCATCAGCGGGCTCAAGATCAAGGAGGATGCCAAGGAAGTGGTGATCCGCGAGGCAAATGGACGAGATACACGGGTTGCCAAGGAAGACATCGATTCGCTTTCACCGACCAAGCTTTCGCTCATGCCGGACAATGCCGTTGCCCAGATCACCTACGAGCAGTTCATCGATCTGCTCGCATTCCTCAAGAGCAGGAAGGAACAGGAATCGCTCCGTGGGCTCGTTGCTGAAGTGACGGTGACCGGACCATTCCCAATCGATTTGAAGTCGCTCAAGCCCGAGGTGATGACTACTGCGAAATGGAAATCACTCTACGCCGACCCAAGTGGCAAACTGGATTTAGCCACGTTGATAACGCCGAACGCCGCGGTTTATGCCCGAGCTTATGTCTTCGCGCCGAAGAAACAGAAGGCCACACTCACCATTCAGAGCGAGAACACCATGCGAGTTTGGGTGAACGATCTCTCTGCGTTCGACCGGCAGTCTCCGGGACTCAGCGCAGAGGCGACCTTCTCCGCAGAATTGCAACAGGGTTGGAATGTCCTGTTAGTCAAAATCCCCAACGCCATCAAACCGCCCACTCTTAGCATTCGCATCACGGGCGAAGGTCTAAGAACTGCAGGCACCCCCGATAACACGCCTCTGCCGGGAGCAGCGACAGGAGGTTGATTGTTAGTTGGGGATTGTTGATTGTTGGTTGTGAGATTGAGATTGTTACAGCATTCCCCCCGGAGTTGCTGACCACAATTCCCAACCAACAACTAACAATCAACAATCCCCAATTTCCAAATCAAATGATCCCACCGTGGATTCGTTCAGGCGACAGGTGGCTTGGCTGATCGGTGAACCAGAATCGCCGCCAGGCGTTTTCCATCTGGCGCAGGTCTTCCGATTGGTAAAGCAATTCCTGCATCCGAACATTCGGATTGCTGGAGTATTGGTTAACCATGCAACCGCTGTTTGCTGCGAGCCCGACGAAGGCAACCAGCCCGAGAATGAGTTTGCGGATCATACGGCCTCCGTGCGCAGGAGATCCCCCGCCCTGCGGACGAATGCCGATCCTGTTCCCCCACAGGACCGACCGCCGACTTGGGCTACCACCGTTAATATCGGCACTGCCCCAACCTTCCTTGAAACAGAAATAGTTTTTCCAACCCCATTATTCGCTACAATCGGAAAAATGAACGGGCCGCCGGAGACTCCGGCGGCCCGTACTGCTTTGCTGCACTGGAGTTCGGTCAAGATGCAGTGCCAGAAACCTCTGCCCCGACTCCAACTGGTTCCGAAGTCGGGGTAGGTGCGTTGGTGATGTGTTTGCCATCGTTCAACTCAGCGTGCTTGCTCTTTTTTGCTTTCTTCTTGGGCTCAACGGGCTTGGCATATTTCCGAACCTTCTCTTCCATGGTCTTGCCGGGTTGGAAAGTGACCACGTTCTTGGCGGCCACATCTACCCTATCACCCGTGCGTGGGTTGCGAGCCTTGCGCGGCTTGCGCTGTTTGACTTCAAAGACCCCGAAATTCCGTAACTCGATCCGACCCTCCTTGACGAGCGTCTCAATGATCGCCTCGAACGTCCACTGAACGATTTCCTTCGTGGCGAGTTGCGTGAGATTGCCCTTCATGAGCTTCTCGTCTTTTGCCCGCTCGCAGATATCGCGGACGATCTCTTTCTTGGTCACGAGAGTTGTCCTTGTGGTGGAGTTGGCCGCGTGTTCTCAATCCGGCGACTTCGCCTAAGTCTAGATATGGCATGGGTTCATGTCAAGGAAAATAGAAATCCTTCCTTCTGCACTCCAGAGTGGAGTCGGTGTTGGGTGTTCGGTGTTCAGCTAAAGAATGCAAACAGCGAAGATGTGGTTTCAATGTCTTAACTGAACACTGAACACTGACTCTACCCTTACGGTCCTCCACGGCTGCGTATCCAGAGCCTAATCAAAGCAGCAGCAGCCAGCACGACGAGAATTACTTCTGGCATTTGAATGAACCACCGTATCATTCGTCGAGCAATGCGACAGCGGATTCGCGAGTGACGCCGGACGGATCGACCGGATCGCATCAGTTCGCGCAAACGGGTTTGCTCCTGAAGAATCGCAAGTTCAGCTCTGAGCCAATCGATCGCGATAGCCCGGCGTTGACTCGGAAGGAGTGTTCGGAGCGTACTCAAAACGAGAGGTTGACGAACGATAGCAGCAACCAGCCCACCAGGTCGCCCAAACTCCCCAACCAAT
>DASZJS010000162.1:0-5019 GCA_035947935.1 Gemmata sp.
GTCATGGTTGGCCTGGGATAAGGCTCGCCACTGAAACCGTTCTTTTCCCCGTACCAGACGGCGAGCGCCAGCGACAACACGAGGTCATCGTGATCGCGTTCACGCCATGCGGCAAACGTCTCATTCTTGTCGGACGTTACCTCCATCCGGAACATCTCCAGTTCCTTCTCCAAAATCTCACGCAGTTCCAGTTCCCCGGCGAATTTCAATCGCTCTGTTTGGAGCGCGGCCAGCACTGCCGCGACAAGATCCTTCTTGGGAACTGTCTCCTCTCCGGGAAGGAATCCGTGTGTGATGGTGAACGCCTTCATGTTGGCGTTGAGGTGGGCATTGCGGACCATATCGACCACACCGGATCCAACGCCCGTTGCATCCACGATGATGGTGCTTCCTTGGAGTTCACTCGATTGGCCGAACATCTCCTTGAGATCGGCAATGATCTTCGGGTAGCGCGTGCCGAGTTCCCAGCGGTGAATATGTCGAACGTCGAAGCGGTTCACCTTTTCTTTTGGATACTCTGGATCTGGGTTAGCAATTGGGGACTGTTCGATCATGACCAGTGCGGAGTAATCCTGCGACTGTCCGAGGTCGAGTCCTGTGATGATGCCCTTCATGTTGCTCCTCATCGTCCAAACAGGGGTCTGATAGCGGGATCGGTCGCGGGCGACTTACCCGAATCGTCGTGGTAGTCTTTGCGAACGGGGAAGAGTGGTTTCACCTCGTAGCTCACTGCGGCCTTGATGTCTTCAGTCGAGAACACTGCGGCCATGTCGTCCCCGAAGACATTCAGGTACTCCATCTCGAACCACCGCTTACCGAGTTTCCGGCGTTCACTCCGAAGGAAATCGGCGGGTATGCGTGGGCAATCCTGGGCTGTGATTGACAGTTGTTTGCAATCGCCCTCGACCCATTCCTTGTAGAACCAGCCGCTTTTGGCGAAAGCGGTTGAAAGGGCAATCATCCTGCCCCTACTGACCGCCATCGTCGGGCTGGCGGCATTCATCACCGCATCGGGAACGCGAGCTGCCTCATCAATCAGTAAGAGCGATGCCGTGTAAGACCGCATCCGCCTTTCGAGTCCGGGTAATGCAATCACCCTCGACCCATTCATCAACTCCAACCGGGTAACTGCTTCGCGCTTCACCGGAATCGGATCATCAATCGCGTGGTAGCTCTCGATGACTTTCCCAAGCAACTCGTTCGACTGTTCGGCGACCGGGGCAACGATGATGACTGTTGACCTGGGCTTCGTGAGGATCGTCTGTAAAGCCAGGAACGAAACCGCTCGCGATTTCCCAACCTGTCGAGCCGCACAGATGAGAATTCTCGGATCATTCGATTGCAAGAGGTTGGCTTGCCACGGATCGGGGATAAAGCCCGCATCCCGCATGATGAGCGTGGGATCATCCCGGTACGCTGCCAGGCGGTCCTCCGGCCGGCCCGGGATGATCTGGTCCAGGCGTTCCAGTCTCTGGCACGTTCGGTTGAGATTCGCTTTCAGCCGTTCGAGCAGCATTCGCCAACCGCCGTTCCAGTTCCTCGACCTTCATCCCGAGCGACTGAGCCAGCTTCACCAGATCCTTGACTTCCTTGGTGTCCGGGAAGAGGCCCCGGAGTTTGGCTTCGGAGTCGAGGATCGCCAGAGCTGCGCGACAGTCGGACGAATTCGCCGCAATGCTCAGAGCGAGGGCATAGAGAGCTTGCCGTTGGGCGATGTGCGGCTTGCGTTTCTTGTCGAGACGCTCAACAAGAAGATCATCCGATTTCTTGATGTACTTCTGGATTTGCCTTTCGCTGACGCCCCAGCCCTTTGCCGAACCATAACGAACTATCTCCTGGAACAGCCTGCCCTCAATACGCAGTTGCAAAACCTCTTCAACTCGCTGGGAAACAGTCACCTGGTCCGACTTTTTGCCCTTTGGTCCGCCTGGAGTCCCGGACGAAGGATTCGGCTTCGGTGGTTCAGGGGATTCGCTCTCCATCTCGGCCATCTGGTTTCACAAAGCTATTCCTGCCAAACCCACACTGCCATCAAGACCGCAGTGTCGAGTGAATTAAGCGGGCAGCGTAATAACCGACACTTCATCCGATGCCATTCGCTCGATGTCCCCAGGGAAGAACGCGAACATACCTTCCTGCCCTGCCTTGCGGGTATGCCCCTTCTTGCACCGCTGGCAACGGAATTCGGTCGCTGTGCCGTGAACCCGCCTGGGTAAGTGCGGACTGACAGTTTCACACCAAGGGCAGCCCAAGTTCTGGTGCTTTGCCGCGGTGACCCGAGCGGTGAAGGCGAGACCGAGGAAGGCAAGCGCGGAGCGGAAGAAGCTTCGGCGGTTCATATGGGGTTACCTGTGGGGTGGTTCAAGAAAATTCAACTTGTCATTGCAACGGGGCGTGTTGCCTGTGATGGGGATGTGCATCGCAAAAAGTGATGATGTGACGAGCGGGCGTTTTCGCTTGCAGAGCTATTCTTCTGCCCTTACGCTCTGGTTGGTTGGAAGAGCAGACCCTCTGCAATTCGAATCCATCTCTTCACTCACCGTATCAACGGTCTGCGAATTCCATCTAGGAGCTACTCCTCCATGCCCAACAAGTACATCTGGTATCTACCGTTTGATGCATCTGATCTCAGGAAAGCAGCAAAGGAGTACCGCGAACACTCCTCCAAGAAAGCAGATCACTCGGGTTCGATCATCATCGCTAATGGCAAGGCGAAAAAACGGCTCAAGGGTGTCGATGATCCTTGGACAGCCATCTATGTACTCATCCACGGCGTGACTCTGGCACCTCTGATGAGCGCAGGGAAAAAGAAAATGGATGTCGAACGATTGGCGGAACTGTTGGCGGATGAGGATCTACCGAAACCCCACATCGACCTTCGGCTATTTGCCTGTTATTCAGGACTGGCAACCAGGAAAGACCAGCCGAGCCCTTCAAAGAAGGAATTAAGTGTGATCAAAAAAGAAGTAAAGGCCGCGTTGCCGATCGAACGCGACCGTGTGCTTTTGAAGCACAAATTCAAATTGCCAGAGACATACACTGAGGCTGAGACACAGAATATTCCACTGGCAGCTCATCTCTGTTCGTACATGAAACATACTCACGGCTATACCAGGTTGGTTGTTACAGGCTACAAGGGGGCAATCACGCTCGGCATGGGTAGATTTGTGTCGAAGGATGGATACTCGCATGAATTCCACAAACGTGTTTACGGTGAACGCGCAAGTGAGGCTAAAATTCAGTTTACTGGTGACTCTGATACCACGGATCAGCGATGGGGTTGATCGACGAACGCTGCCAACCTGAACCGCCTACCCCACCTGGATCACCTCAACAGGCTCGCTGGTGGCGAACTTCTCCCGAAGCTCTGCAAAGCCAACAACCGCCGTTCTCATCTTCCCAACCACCAACCCCGCGGCCGCGTTCGCGATCTTTACCGCGTCCTTGATGGAAGCACCGGCAGCCAGTGCCAGCGTCAGGGCAGCAGCAGCGGTGTCAGGTGGTTCAGATCCCCAGTTAGTCTTGACCCTACGTTGGCGAACGCTAATGTCTCGCATCCGGGGATAAATCATGCCAAACTGCCGGATAGCCTGTCTTGCCGTGGCTGCTGCGCTTTCTAGCGGTTGTGGCACGATAGCAAACTTAGACGGTTGGGAAGGGCTTATGGAAGCCCGACAAACTCCAAGGTGTGAGGTTTATGGAGGTATCCGGACAGATCTGGCATTCACTCAAGGTTTGTTCACCGAGATGTTGCCGAAGATCGGTGAAAATCCAAACACTTCCTACTCCACTGGAATGCTTGGTCCAGACTTAGAGCATTTTGGCTGCCTCATAAATGACCTTACCGGGTTTTTCTTCTTCACCGGAGCCTTGGCGATAGATTTCCCGCTCACATTTGTTGGGGACACCCTGACTCTTCCAATCACCATACAAAAAACTCTGGAGAAGAAGCGGAAACAGTCTTCCACAGAAGAAGTGAGCTCGTCACAAGGGCAGTTGAAGTGAACCATTCCGCTTCGGTCATCGGTTGCCCCCTCTCGCGCACCAGCCCTTCAGAAGCGCACCGATTGTACCCCGAATCGAATCGGAAGCCACCCGAAGCCCAGATCAGCCAAGGACGGGGCAAGAAACTGAACCGTGCGCGTTGAGATCTGAGGTACCCAGTCAGCCTCTGAGTCCCGCCGAATTCGACATCGCAAACCTGTCTCCCTGCCGCTGGGTGGAAAGCGTGTTCCAATGTCCTGGAATCTGGAGGAGGGATACTCGAGTCGCAAGACTCCTGTCGCGCACTCCAAGAAATCAAGTTACACCGCGCTCGTTCTTCCACCCAAATCCGATTGTACTTGTAGGTCGTGAATTGTTTGGGCGCGATCTTCCGCCCTTAAGCGGCCGATCGTGTTTCCATTTCCAAGGCGCGACGCATCGCCCCAACTTTCCTCGATCTCTTTGAGATCAAGGATCTCCATCTCTTGAGGGGCAACAATGAAAAGGTTCCTGATGGCAACTTTTATGGTCCTCTGGCTCTGTCTCGGCCCTGTCGGCACGGCCCAAGCTCAGATCGTCTATGGGTATTCCGTTCCCTTTGACGAAGGCCTGGCAGCTTCATCCGGAATGATGTCCAGTTCGGGAGGTTTCTCCCCAGCGGGCATGATGTTCACATGGGGGAGCAATGGTTCTTGGCACAATGGTTCTTGGCACGACGGTTCTTGGCGCGATGGTTGGCAAGGTCGCACTGGCGGACATGATGCGCTCTTTGATGGGAATATGAATCACGCGTCATCCAACCGAACGATTGGCACCATACCGAGGAATAGCCTTGGCAGCAGAAGCGTTTTCTTCAATCCGAGCACATTAACGATCCCGACAAGCATGAATCCCAGGTTTGGTGGGATGATGAACATGGGGATGCGCCGGCGCTGACCCTGAGCGTGACGAACGAGTTAGGTTGAAAGTGGATTGCTGTGTTAAGCAGGCCAATCGCCCTGGCCTTGGAGATTCTCCAGAACTTGGGCCGGCGCT
>DASZJS010000163.1:0-3220 GCA_035947935.1 Gemmata sp.
TTCGTTGCGTAGAGTGGCGATACCCGCCATCCCTCATCCCACCCGAGGGTTATTTGATGTCCCTACCTTCGTCATGTCCCGGTCCTCGCATCTCCCGCCGTGAGATGATTCAGGCTGGGGCTGCGTCGTATTTTGGGCTCAACCTAACGCGCTTGCTCAAGGCCGATGAATCCCGTAAGCCGACCGCCTCTGCTGCCCACGCCGATGCCTGCATCCTGATTTATCTCAATGGCGGCCCGAGCCACCTCGACATGTGGGATCTGAAGCCGGATGCACCACCGGAAATTAGGGGTGAGTTCAAACCGATCCCGACCAGCGTACCCGGTGTGTTCTTTGGTGAACACCTTCCGAAGTTCGCCCGCCAGATGCATCGCTGCACGCTCATTCGCTCCGCGCACCACAGCGTGAACAACGCTCACGCAGCCGCCGTGTACTGCGCTCTCACCGGGCACGACCGCGGAGAAATCGGCGGTGGTGCCCGACCTGATGACTACCCCGCGATCGGGTCGGTTGTTGGGATGCACCGCCCTCCACAAAACGCAGTCGTGCCGCATGTGATGCTGCCTTACGTCACCAAGGAAGGGGCCGGAGGACCGCCCCAACCCGGGTTCTACGGCGGTTGGCTCGGCAAACCGCGCGACCCGCTCATCATCTTGCGCGATCCGAACGCCGCGGATTTCGCATTGCCCGAACTGGCCCTCGGGCCAGACATCGATCCGATCCGATTCGATGCACGAAAACTATTAGCTGAGAAACTTGGCACGTCGGCCACTGATCGCACGCTGCAAGATGCCGATGGAATCCGGGTGAAGGCCTACGATCTGCTCACCTCGCAGGCGATGCGGGAGGCGGTGCGAATCGACCGCGAGCCCGCCAAGGTACGCGATTCCTACGGACGCAACATCTACGGCCAGAGCGTGCTGCTCGCGCGCCGCATGATCGAAGCTGGGACTCGGGTTGCTTGCATCTCGTGGGCACCCGATGCAAACGCGACTTGGGATACGCACGGAAATAATTTTACGAAACTCAAGGGAGAGCTTCTGCCGCAACTCGATTCAGCAGTCTCGACACTTCTCGATGACCTTTCAGACCGCGGGATGCTGGAGCGAACGCTTGTGGTTGTCATGGGCGATTTCGGCCGCACGCCGAAGATCAACACAAGCGGCGGTGGGCGCGATCACTGGAACTTCTGCTACTCGCTCGTCATGGCAGGCGGCGGCGTGAGAGCTGGATACGTCCACGGGGCAAGCGACAAAATCGGCGCAAAGCCCAGTCGCAACCCCGTGACCCCGGCCGATGTGGTCGCAACCGTCTACAACTGCCTCGGCGTGCCGCACGATCTGGAACTACGTGACCGGCTCCAACGACCGTTCACGCTGGTTCCGTGGGGCAGTCCGATCAGCGAGATCACCGCGTGACGACAAAGCCGCTTGCGTTCTCAGTGGCAGACCGCACAGATGCAGGGAGACGCGCGCAGAACGACGATCACCTTCTGATCGATAACGAGTTGGGGCTATTTCTTGTTCTGGATGCAGGGGGAAGTTGGTCCGAGATGGGTGGGCGAGCAAGCCGGGTCGGGGCTGAAGTGATCCAACGGTTCATCCGCGAGCGACTTTCCCCCGAGGTCCAACCACGGCTACTGATCGAGAGCGCGTTCCAGGTAGGCGGGGAAGCCCTTCGAGTAGAAACCGATGAAAATGGCTGGTATGGAGCCTCGTCGGTGGTTCTTGCTCTGTACCACAGCGGGTGGATGTACATCTCCTGGCTCGGGGACTCAGTGGCGCACCGTGTCTCAAGCGACAAAATTGAACCACTTACTTGGGGCCACACTCTCCACAACCTCTGCATCCGTCAAGGTAAACTCACAGAGAAGGCTATCCAAGCATTACACGGAGACAAGTTCCGACACATCATCGGCCACTCTCTTGGTAACGAGACCCTTCCCGATCCCTTTGAAGTCATCTCCTTCGCACCACAACCGGGCGATCATCTGATCCTCATGACCAATGGCATCACTGACACCGTAGAACTCTCGGAACTTTGGCAAACCTGCCAGTCCTATTCTGAACCACAAGCGTGCGCGAAACGTGTCGTTGAACTGGCCCTTGAGCGCGGTTCCCGCGACAACTGCACATGCGTCGTGATCGCATTCGCTGGGGGAGATGGCGATCCGCCAACATCATGAACTCAAGCGGTGGCAGTTTTGGCGGAGAGGCTGGCGAAATTGGGTTTCATATGGAAGAATAGTCTGTGGAGGTGACCTGTGAACGAGCAATATCTAACGATGGGCGAGATCGAAGCGAAATACCCCAATCAGTGGGTACTTATCGACAAGCCGAAGACCACCAAGTATCAGGAGGTACTTGGCGGATATCTGGTCATGCACTCGGCCGACCGGAAAGAGTTCATCCGGTTGGTGTTCGACTATCCCGAAGTGGTTAATTGTGCAATTCTGTATACTGGGCCTCCGGTCCTTGAGGAAAGTGAGTTGATCGAAGCATGAGCATGCAGTTCGATCCACGCGGACGGGCGGTTGTCGTACCTGTGTTTGTTGTCGGTCCAATGCGATCACATGTGTTCCGGTTTGTCGTCGATACTGGGGCAAACCTCACGAGTATGAGGGTTGACTTACTTCGGCTCCTTGGGTTCGACCCAACTGCATCACCATAGAGACGACGAATGCGTTCTGTGACCAGTTCCGTACGGGTTCCTGTTCTCACAGTCCCGCGGCTTGTCTCTCTTGGTCAAGCTCGATCGGATTTCGAGATCGCAGCCCACGACCCGCCAGCAGCATTTTCTGCCGATGGCCTCATCGGGCTCGACTTCTTCAGTGATCTGGTCCTTACCATCGACTTTCTTCGTGGCCGCATCTCGCTCAATCAACACCGAAGATGGTGGCAGTTCTGGCGGTGAGGCACTGGACTCCTCCACGAATCATCATTTCTGACCCTGGATGGGGGTCCACCGGTAGAGCGACCCGGCTATATGCCGAACGTATCGAAATGGCTTGCCCCGCCGTTCATCCAAAGAAGAACACTTGCATCTTGTTCTTGGCCAACTGCTCGGCTGCGCTCCGCGTGGATCAGTTCTTGCCTTGCCTGTTTCAACGCTTATAAATATTCATGATGTTATGAACGCCATTTCCTTTTGCAGCATCAAGGATGGCTGTCTCAATTCCCCAGGGCACATCCTTATCGATGTCGAGAACCATCTCCTTGCG
>DASZJS010000164.1:0-14191 GCA_035947935.1 Gemmata sp.
ACCGATACTCCCGGCATCAGTGTGAGCTGGCAATGGGGTGCTGCGGTCTACTCTAATTTCACTCCGAGCGAAGCAGCGATCCAGGTGAAGACGGTCGCTGACAGCCACGTCGATACGTATCGGAACTCTGACCCGGCAGGCACGCCCGAGAACTTCAAGTCTTACCTCACGGGTGGGGCAACGGGTGGCGGTTGGTCGAACTGGACCGGGTCATCCAGCGGCACGGCTTCCCTCCAGCCCGAAGTGCAGACGGCACCACCGACAGGCACGGCCTCGATCACAGGGAACGTGCAGTATTCCGAGTATGGAGGCGATGAGGTTGGGAATGTGGTCGGGGCTACGGTTACCTTGACGGATGCTAACGGCAACGTCGTGGCTACCACCACCACGGACAGCAACGGGAACTACTCGTTCGGTAGCCTAGTGGCGGGAACCTACACGATCACCGTCACCGACAGCGATTATAATAGCGCCTCGCCCCAAACTCAGTCCCTTTCAAGTGGCCAGGCAGCCACCGACAACTTCACCCTCTCTTGATCCAGGAATCGCGAAACTCACCTCAACGCAGGCCGATTGCGTTGAGGTGAGTTTAATCGAATTACGGCTACTTTTTCTCTTCGGGTGGCTTCGTGCCGTAGACTTTGATCTTCCCATCTATGGTTCGTTCGGTCCAAACGTACGGCCTCTCAATCGCTGTGCCATCAGATTGCTTCTCAGTCATGATCGCGAACTTGTATTCCGTTCCCCACGGGTCAACCAAATCCTTCTTGCCATTTTCCAAACTGGAGGCGACATCAGCGAGTTTGGCTGGCCACTCTCCACGTTCGACATAATGCTTCTTTACCGCCTGCACGAGGACTATTGCCCGGGTTGTGGCTAACCCACCTTTCGGCTCATCCGTGGACTCCGTCATTCGCTCAAGCCCCTTCGGTATCGGTTCCGTCTGGTAGTCGATGTTTCTGGCTTGGATCAATGGAATTCGGGACTGAGGACCGCCAAATGGATATTCCGACACCAGTAGCGGTTGGGCGCGGTGCCAGATGAAGTATTTCTCGTCTCGAATGGTGCCGGGATAGACCTTCCCATCCTGAAGGAGGTAGTACCTGATCTGCGTACCCTTGAGCTCGTAATGAACGAGTTTGTCGGACGGGGTGCGATCGATGTAATCCATCTCATCGGCTTTGGGTACGGTTTTGGTTTTCTGTCCGTCGGCCGGTGCTTCCTCGATCTCGAGGTCGTAGTAACACATGGCGTGAAGGGGGAGTGCGCTGTTCTTCGAGGACTCCTGTTGCAACCAGCCGCTGGCGACGACTTCCTTGTCGAGGAGATTCTCCAATTTCTTCTTGTTGAGGTCGCTGACGTACCAGAGCCAGACTCGAATTTCGATTGGGTTAGCACCGCCAGAGGTAAACACGATGTTGTATCCCCTCCCGCCTTCAACCCGGGCATTCTGGTACTTGAGAACTCCACGCACGACAGCCTTGAGCCCGCGGCGTTCCTGTGCTTTCGTTCCCTGTTCGGGTACCTCCCGAATCTCGAACTTGTCGAGATACATGCCGAGAGGCGGAACCGCGACACCGACCCCGGCGGGCAACTGCGACAACGAGCCACTGGCCACCACATCCTTACCGCGCAGTCCCTCGAGCAGGCGGCCGGTAACCTTGTCCTCACTGATCCTGAGCCAGACCTGGGCGGTGGGTGGGGATCCCGTACCAGTGGCAGTGTCGATGAAATATCCCCGACCGGACTCGAACTTGAGTTCTCCGCGGATCACGACCTCAATTCCAGGGTTTGTCTTGACCTTCACGTCATCCAGATGCTCACGCTCCAGAATCAACGTCCGGTACTGGGCGGAACCTCCCGCGGGTGGGAAAGTAGCGGGTTGCTCTTTCCCGAGGCCGTCGATGTAGAGTTTCAGCCGGTCTCCCTCGAGGACGTAAATACCGCGCTGAGGAGGGCCGATGGCCGTGCCACCGGCACGGCTGGGGAAGATGGTGATTTCGATCGTCTTCGGATCCTTTGTCGGATCTACGCGGAAATACCGGCCGAGCCGCTGTTCCGCGTCCTGCTTGAGTTCGTAATCGAAAATGATCGATCCCCTCTCGATGATCCAGCCTGTTCCGCGCTTGTGCCCATCGGGACGGACGGGGTTCTCGCCGCCATCGTCCGTCACCACCCATGTGCCATCGAGCTTGTTCGCCTCAGCCAGTGGATCCGGCTTGCCGGCCGGAGGGGTCCGATTGGGCTCCTCGTGGGGTAGTGCATCGGCGTTTACAGCTTCCGGTGGTGTGGCGGACATCACGATCCCAACTCCTCCGAGGGCCACACCGAGCAGTGCCACGCACATCGCGGCCACGATCCCGCGTGACACTGCCGTGGATCGGGACACCGATTCCGCGAGCGCAGCCACGATGGGGTTAGCCACGGCTGTCTTCGATCCGCCGATTGCGACTCTCAAGGTCGCGGCGAACAGTGAGTTGGGAATGGCCGCCATTGTGGGATCTCCGGTCAGAATCGGGGTGAGGCCGCCAATAGCCAGGCTTCGGCGGAGGAGCCGCTTCGCCAGGAGTGCCCGGCCACGGAACAGCCTCGCGGCGACGGTGCCCTCTGGCCATTCCAGGTGCCGGGCTGCATCTGCACGGGTTTGGCCCTGAAGGTCGCACAAGACAACCGGCAGTCGATATTTCTCCGGGAGCCGGCTCAGTTCTTCATCGAGCAACGGTAGCCAGTCGTTCCGCGGTTCCGCCTGAGGAGCCTCGGGTCGGGACGCCGCAACTTCCCTGGCCCGACGACGAGCGACTGCTGCCCGGGCCTTCAGAGCAACTCGTCGGGCGACACCATGCAACCAGTCCCCGAGTACCGAGCGTACGATTAGTTCCGGTGCTTTTCGGACAAGGACGAGGAACGTGGCCTGAAAAGCGTCTTCGGACTCAGGTCCGCCACCGAGGATTCTGCGACAGACGCCGAGAATCATGGGTCCGTGCCGGTCCACCAGAGCGGCAAAGGCGGATTCGTCCCGGTTCGAGAGGAATTGTTCGAGCAGACTTCCGTCCGTGGCATCAGGTTGCACTGGGCCGAGTAGTCTGGCGAGTTGGCCGAGAGGTTGGCGTGATCCGGTCTGCATGTCGGCCTCTATCGGTACTGGCGAAAGACGATCTCCATCCTCCTTATAGTGTCCCCAACGGGTACGGATTGATACACTTTGCAGGCAATAATCGAAAAAGGACATCGCTAGGCGTTGGTACAGCGTGATGATTTGCCCGTCGCGATCCCAGAAGTCTGTGGCTCAGATGCGCGTGAGCCCAACCCCCAGCCGCCCGGTTATCGCTCGATCTTGCATATAGGGAGTGCCTTCTGCAACTTCGCGACACCAGCGTCTGTCACCTCAGTGCCGTCGAGATCGAGGTATTTGAGTTCCGTGAGTGGTGTGAGTTCCTTCAGACCCTCATCGGTCACCCTGGTCTGGCTCAGGTACAGCGTGGTGAGCCCCTTGAGCTGTGCAAGTTCCTTCAAACTCGCATCGGTAACTTCGGTGTTGGTGAGGTCGATTGTTGACAGCCTGTTGAACGCGATGATCTCCTTGAGCCCGGCATCCATTACCTGGGTCTCAGCAAGATTCAGGATGGTGAGTTCCCGGAGTGGTGCGAGGTGCTTCAGGTCTGAATCCGTCACTTTGGTGCGGGAAAGATCCACCGCCATCACTGGCTTGCCTGGCTTGGTTTCGTCCCGCTGAATCTCTCCCAGGAGTTTCTTGATGACCGCGATCGCTCGATCCTCATTCTCGTCGGCCCTCACCTGCTCGATCCCCCATAGCATCATTGCCAGTACGATGACCCAACTTCGAAATCCCATCGGTCAATCCCTTGAGTGAACGTCGAGAACTCTAACACCGGCCGAGTCTATATCACTCATAGTCGCCCAGCGGAATACCAGCACGTGCCCGATGGGCCGACCCACAATCCGGGGAAGCATTGGGGCCGGACGCCACTTCCAACAAGTCAGTGTGGAGGCATGGCAATCCACATCGGCGCACTAACCCACTGGTTTTTCCGGCAGATCATAGTGTCATCCGCGTTATGTGGCTTCAAGTAGACGTAGTAATCATCGGTTCTCTCATAGAGCCCGCCGATACCATTGCGATCACGGCTGATCAGCATGGCATTGCTGAAGCGAACGTGCATGTAACCTGGCACCAACTCGGTGTAACGGGCTACCTCCGGCTTGAAGGTGAACCGGAACACCTGCTTACCCGTCAAGCTCAATACGCCATCGGTCTCGTCTTCAGATGATCGAGCAGGCACCTCCACCCAATCGCGATCGACTTGCACAAAAGCCCGTACTGCCGGCGCGGTCACGAACATCGGAGTATCCGTGTCGTAATTCTGCAAATAAAGGACGAGGGAGTAAGATCCATCCGTTCCCATGCTCAGGCGATCGACATCGGCTCGCAGTCGTTGCAGCGCGGTTTCTTCAAGTTGCCGGCGGGCCTGGAGGAGTTTGTCTTGCTCACGGCGTTGGTAAACATGCGTTCCCCAATCGGCTACTGCAACCGCACATGTCCCGAGCGCGAACACCAGGATAAAGCGTGTCAACAGTCTGCCGAACCCAGTTCCAAGGCGTTCGGTGGAAGTGTGAGGAATGCCCACAGATGGTGCAGCAGTTGGAGAGGGAACGATCAGCTTCGGCAAGGAAGGCGGAATAACGGCGGGTGACGGAGTTGCTTCACTCTCGATCCGACCTCGTTCGAGGTAGAGAATGCGGTCGGCCGAGCAAGCCAGATTCTGGTCGTGCGTGACGACAACCAGGGCGGTCCCGTGTCGGTGGTGCAGTTCCATCAAAAGAGCCAACACCTCGGATGCGGTTGTCGCATCGAGGTCGGATGTGGGCTCGTCGCAGAACAAGAGCGGTGGGCTGTTGATCAGGGCTCGAGCCAGCGATACCCGGCGCTGCTCTCCGCCCGAAAGCTCGTGCGGGTAGGCTTCCATCCGGTCGGCCAGCCCGACCTGGCCCAAGAGCTCGGTCGCACGCTGGTAGGGATCGATGCCTTCGTCAGAGTCGGCAATCAGTGCGGGAAATGCGACATTGTCAATCGCTCGGAGGGTCGGCAGCAGACCGGCGAACTGAAACACCACTCCAATCCGGCTCCTCCGAACGCGCGTTCGATCGTTTTGTGACAAGGCGAACAAGTTTGTGCCATCGATGGACACTGTTCCACTGGTTGGTGTGGTCAAACCGGACATGAGGGCCAGCAGGGTGGACTTGCCGGAGCCGGAACGCCCGCAGATGGCCAGGAACTCCCCTGAGGAAACAGTAAGGCTGATGTCGGCAACAGCGGCGACTGGCTGCGGGTTGCCGGGATAGGTCTTGATGAGGTGTTGGGCCTGCAGGATCACGCCAAACCTCCCCGTGCTAAATTGTACGGATCGCGCTGGCACAGACGCCAGGTCGGCAACATGGCCCCAAGTGGGCCTACTGCCGCCGCAACCGTAAGGCAGCCGACAGCGGCCAGAGCGATCGTAATAGCCGGAGGCCAAGCCAGAGGAACTTCGAGTGATTCAAGTCGGCTCCCCAGCGTGTGCTGGAAGACGAGCAACAATCCAGCGCCAAGTAGCAAACCACCGAGCCCGCCGAGGCCGGTCATGAGACCGGCCTCGGCCAGTACCATGCGGGCCACCTGGCCACGGTAAGAACCCAGCGACAAAAGTAAGCCCAGCTCCTGGCGGCGTTCCGCGAGGACTGCTGAGTAAAGGACGCTAATCTGCAAGAGCGTGGCCAGGAGCATGAGAACAGTGAAAATCAACACACCAGCCAGCACGAGAGAAAGTAATTGCCGGACCGAGGTGACGGATGGAGTGCCACTGATAACCTTGATGTCCTTCATCCCGGCCAGTGCGAAGCGAACCTGCTCGGGCCGTGCTTCCGGGGCTAGCTGGATCAACACAGCCGAAACGCGGTCCATATCTTGATTTGGCTGCAGCCGATTGGCCGTCTCGTATGAGGCGAAAAACGATCGATCGAAAGGACCCACTCCCGTTAGTTCCAGCTTCCCGTAGACGGTTACTCGTTGTCCAGCAAGTGTCACTTCACTCCCGGGCTGCTCAGGTCTCCGGGCACCGACGATCACTTCGCCAGCCTGTAGTGGACGACCAGACCGGTCCTTGACCCAGGGTAGCACGGTGAAATCGTGCTGGGGATCGAAAGCGATCAGTTCGGATTCGTGAGCGTGTGCACCGCCAGCGTTCAGACGGTGATAGCGCTGAGGAGCAGCGATCCGCACGCCCGGAAGTCGACCTATCTCTTCGACAACAGAAGACGGCAGCGTGAGCGGTCCCGGCTCGACTGTCAACAAAGTCGAGGCGACGTTCACCAGGGCGTCTTTCGGGACTACAAGTAAGTCAGCCCCCAACCGGCCGAATCCGACCGCCGTGTTGGCAGCTAGGGTCTGGCGCGCGACCAGTGCAGCAAAGGCGGTACCCACTCCGAGGGCCACCGCCAGGGCCAAGACGCAGGCCCGTGTGGGCCGGCGTCCAAGGTTCTGTAACGCCAGCCGGGCAAACGGCCAGCGCATCCGGGCTAAGGACTTCGGCGAAAGATCTTTGCTTAGAGTGTTGTGCATCGGCTGTTCCTCAGGTGTTCAACCTGGGTGGGCACAATGACGCAATCGTGGTGGCCGCCAAAATTCGGCAGGTAGCCGACCGGCTCCAGAGTATCCTGACGGTAGACGAACACGCCGCAGCCCATACGCTGAAAGCCGCTGTAGATTTGCAGGACGTACTTGCCGTCATAGGTGACCGACATCGTCTGGCAGTCCGGCCCGATGTTATCGAACTTCTTGATGATCTTCCAGGTCTTGGTATCGACCACCACGGAGCCGCTGTCGGCTGGCTTTGGCGACAGCACCGAGACGAACATCTTGCTGCCATCCACCGAGAACGTTAGGTGGAACGGGCTGGGGTATTCGCCCTTCCAGGAAGGGTCCTTGACGAAGACCGTCGTCTTCTTCCAGTTCCGCGGGTTCTTGTCGCTGGTATCGAAGATCGGCATGTTGTTCTGGCGGATGTTGTTCATCATGGTGAAGTGATTGCCGTCGGGCGAAAAGCCGGCCTCGTGCGAGGGACACTTGACGTCCTCGAATTTGACTTCCCAGACGTCCGGTCCGGAAGACACCTTCTTGATGGGCAGGTTGCCAGGTGAACCCTCGGGGGTGTGCAGGCAGGTGATCGGCTCCCAGGTGGTACGGTCCACAATGAGGGCCGCCCCGGCAAGGCGGATGATGAGAGCCGTGTACCGGTTACCGGGGTGGTGGACAGTCCCATCCAGCCCGACCAGTGTTTGGGGCGAGCGACCCGGGATCTGGCCGCGCTCCACCAGCCCCTCGGCCATGGGCACCATCTCCCAGTTGATCTTGTTGCCGTTAGTCCCTTCAAGTTCGTATTTTCCGGTCTCTTTTGGTTCGATCAGTCGCGTTAGCCGGAGCGTGCCGCCATCCTGCCAACAGCGCTCCAGAGAATCCTTGTTGTTCGGCACCCAATCGGCCTTGAAAGCCATCAACACCCGGGTCTTTTCGTGGCCCCGAGCCCGGTTGAAGAACGCAGTGACGTCCTTCTGCCCGTCGGAGCAGGAGAAGCCGCTGGCATCGGGATAGATGACCGTGTGAACACCCAGGCCGATGCCAGTCGTCTCGGAAATATCCTCGACCAGCTCCATCTGCTGACCGTTGAAGCGGACTCGATAAATGTGGTTGCCCTGGCCGTATTTGTCGAGGAGCCCCATCTCCTTGATGCGAGTGGGAATTCCGTAAATCAGTACATTCTCGCCGCCCTGGGTGGAATTGATGAACTCAAAACCCTTGTAGGGATCTTCGGAAGGGTACGCGGCCAAGTGGTGCGAGATAGGGCAGGTGTCGCCATAATTCCAGTACGAGATCCAACCTAGCCCTCTGCCTGTCGCGAGATCGATCGCGTGGGAACCGCCGCCGAGCTTCTGCGGCGCCAACAAGATCCAGCGTCCCAAAGATTCGTAGGCTCCAGCCAACTTCCCCGTGTCGGCGGGTTGACCAGCCCAGGCCGGCAGAATGCCGCTGGCCTCCAATCCCTTGTAAAGCCCTGCGCCGCAAGCCGCGGCGGCAGCCAGTTTGAGCGTCTCTCGTCGGCTGATGCGATCGGACATAACTCACTCCTGAAATGAAGGGAATTAAGGGGCGAAGGGACATCCAGTGATAGGCGCACTTGGAAGACCGGAGACATCAAGAGGGCGTTCCATCACCCCGGAAGCCGCGGCGAGGCGGTGGCCCATTTGCGTGAACAACTCGGCCGAACAGCCCGGCCAGAGCGAATCGATTAAGGGCTCATCTTGTGCAGAAGTGCTTGTCCCTGCAATCGTCGAACCAGGCAGGGCCACAAGAGCGACATATGCACCGTTCTCGGCCCGGAAGCGATGGATAATCCGACGTTCCCGATCGGCAAGAATCGGATAAGGAGTGGCATTGGTCCTGGCATAACGCTGTGCCGTAAGCACATCGGCGTCAATTACTCCCGCGAAGCGGACAACATCTTTGTAAGTCCGCTGGAGCCGATGGAAGTACGGCTCCAGCTCGACACTACATGGACAACCTTCCTTGATAAAGACCAGCAAAAGCGGCCGGCTGTCCTGCGGGAGCGGCCAAGTGAAGACCTGGTCCTTATCTGTTGTTGCCGTGAGAGCTGGAACAACTGTCGCGGAGAGCGAGGCGCTGTCAGTCAGTTGCTGTGGAGTGACATAATGCACCTCGGGCTCTCGGGACTGTAACAGCGTGACCGGCGGCTGAGAGACTCTCGGCGCTTCTTTCAGCGTCCAGAACCCTACTGCCGCGAGCAGGGCGGTGGATGAGAACGCACTCCATTTCGCGAGGGGAGTTAATGCTTTGGTCTTCACGGAAATTACTCCGTAATCAATCGCGACTGAATTATTCGATCGATTTCGACACAGGCTCGTGAATGAAAGTGCAATTTCCCTGGCCTTTGCACGCATTTTCGCATGCCAAGTCGCTTCTTAAAACGAGCGCTTTTAGTGCAACTTCAAAAGCCAGCACGTCAGGCTAACGAGGAAACTGGAATACAGTTCGTGCCTCCCCGAATGCACTTTTAAGCGTTACTGGCCAACATCCAGCATCGGTATAATCGAAATCAGTCACCGACACCTTGCCAGGGAGGCAGTAAAGCATGGACCGTGCCAAACGCGGCCACTCGTCAGGAGTGGCTGAGTTGTACTGACTAAAATTGAATGTTCCGCTGTTTTCCAGTTGATTGATAATTCACACGATTTGAGCACGAATGGAGTCCATCTGATGATGTTCCCGCTTCATCAATAATCCGGTCAACAAAGACGTGTGTCCTCGCTTCAGTTGCCAATCAGGAAGTTTTTTTTGCTTGGTTGATAACAAGTATTCCTTACCTCCACAGCTTTGGAGGTACCGATCGAGAGAACTTCCTTTTTCCCTTTCAGACTTTAAGCAGGTTCTGAGATTGCAACGGTGGCGGCACAGCCTTTGCCTTGAGGTTACAGGAGCCGAATTCGGCTTCTCAAAAACGAGCCGCGGCCAGTTTCGCTTCACTCAAGAAGTCCATGGCGGAGGATGCTGGCCGGGCAAAGGATCTCATGTCGAAGTGGCACAACGACGGCGGTGCGATCTCGTTCGAAGAGCTCTACCAGTGGTCGAGCAGGTTGCTGGAGGCTGAACTCGATCTGACAAACGATTTAGACTCCCGCGGCGAGATCTCCCGCACAGCCCGGAAAACGATCTCTTTCCGTACATAGCGAAGGGTGAACTTTGCGTTCGGATTCGGGTCGTGGTTGTATAGCGATCCGTACCCCAGGGCAATCGCGAGGACATCCCCGGCCTCTTGCCATTGGAACACGTATTTCCGCATTCCGCTGAGTTGGTCTTCATCCGTTATCCCAGGCAGTAGGATCACAGGGCATACCTCGATCAGTTCTGCCTGGCGGAATCCGCGACTGGCGAAAACGCCCGCCCCATTCCTCGGACCTTTCGGACCTTTCGGTCAGAGTGTTGAGGATCTAGATGTGTTCCCGGTTTCGTTTTCTGCATCGGTCTGGCTTCTCCATTGTGAAGTGCGTAATCGAGCTGAGAGAAGCGCGGACTTGATCCCCACTTACAACTGGCGGCGTTTCCGTCGCCTCGGATAAGTAGAGCCGCTGATGGGCTTTCTCCGGGAGCCGGATTGGGATACTCTCTCCCCGGAACAGCCTGAGCCGCTCTCAGTCGTTTATCGAGAAACGGCATCCAATTTGCAAAACATCTGCGAACGGCCACAGTTCTCCAGGGGTATGCGCCCCGGGTCGAACAACTTTCGGCCTCGGGGACTCTTTGATGGGCTTGCGTGATCCTGTCAGCTCTGCCTCCCACTTACTTGTCGCTGCGTGGGCCATCTACACCTTCCTTGTGTTGATGCGATTCAGCCCGATGTACCGCCGACCTTCGGTGGTGGTATTCGGGGTTTCCATGATTCTCTTGTACACGGCCAGCGGGGTGTTCCACGGCGTCCCATTCACACAGACTGGCAACCCAGACGCGTTCCGGTTCTTCCAACGTATCGACCGATCGGCCATCTTCATATTGATCGCCGGGACGAACACACCACTGATCGTAACGCTCCTGGGTCGCACTTGGCGGCGGTGGTTCCTTTGGGGAATGTGGACCCTGGCAATGGCTGGTGCCGCCTGTATGTGGATTCTCTCCAAGCCACCGCACGAGGCAATTATCGTTATCTGTATGGGGATGGGGTTGCTCGGGTTGCTTCCCTCTGCCCACTACTACCGTGCGGTTGGGTGGCGGGCGATGAATTGGGTGTTAGTTGGCTGTACGCTTTACGCCATCGGGGCGGTGTGCGAGTTAGCCAAGTGGCCAATCCTGAGTGACTTTCCCGTGCGGGTCGGGTACCACGAGGTCTTTCACCTCTTCAACGCGGCGGCGAGCGTTGTGTTCTTCCTGTTCGTCGCACGCTACGTTGTCCCCTTCAGATCGTTGCCAGTGGCAATGGAGTTCGAGCCACTGAGAACATCTCCCTGCGATTATCCTCACGCTCCCGCTGTCGGACTGTTCCCAATAACCGTCATCTCGACGCAACGAAAGGGGGGTTAGGGTTTTTCTTCTGAACCTCTCTGCAAGTTGCGGAGAAGTTTTTGTCTCATTACAATAGCTCTAGCGGGTAATTACCGAAGCCACTTATGGCTACCATCTCCCTGATTTTCCAGGTACAATCTCGATCTCAATCTCTATCAAGCGAATCAGTTGGCAGGGAACAACGGAATTCGCTGATTCGCAATCATCAAACAGGATTCCGATCTGAAAACCCTCCTGCCGGACGACAGAGACGGAGCGCGCATTGCTGACTCCCGGATTCCTATCTCCTGCGTGGTGGGCGAAGCCCAAGTTAAGATACTTTGCCCAATATGTACATGAGCCGATTGTTTCATAGTTGCAGATTTGGCTGTGGGTCAGGTCAGAAAAGTTCTGAACCCGGAAATCTCGCCAGAATCGAGGATCGTCGCCATGCTCACGCGATCGCGTCTCATTGCCCTGTGCGTCACGATGTGCGTTCTGGTCAGGAATTCATCCGCCGAAGAGCCGACCGCGCATGTCGTCTCATATCACGGCTACACGCAGGCTATTGAACTCCAGCTCGGGAAGACCAGGGCTATACTCTGCCCACAGGCCGGAGGACGTGTGCTGGAGTTCTCGGTCGATGGCACCAATGCAATGTATCTCAGCGATGCCGAGAAGAATTGGCAGCCAGGGAAACCGGGTCCGATCACTGCCGGTCGGTTCGATTACGGGCCGGAACTGACTGTGATGGCACATCCGAAAGCATGGTCCGGCGAATGGTCGGCCGAGATCACGAAGACGAATACCGTTAAGCTGACGAGTCCCCGTGAAGAAGCTGCCGGGGTGCAGCTCGTCAGGGAATTCCGCCTTATACCACACGAACATTTCGTATGCCTTTCGTGCAAGCAAACGATTCTCAACATTTCAAAAGAAATCCGGGAAGTATGCCACTGGGGTCGGTCGTTCTCGCCTGGAGGCGGCATCTGTGTGATCCCGCTCGGCGACCGACCCAGCCGATTTCCAAGCAAGTACGCGATGTATGAGGACAGTGCCATCATCAACGTCAAAGCGACCGACGACCGCATTCGCGAGCGGGATGGGTTTGTCGAAATCCTGGCCCCGCCGCGAAAACCGAAACTTGGGTTCGATACTTATGCTGGGTGGATCGGATACGTTCTGCCAAACGATACGCTGTTTGTGAAGCGTTTCCCAACGTACCCTGACCGAGTCTACAACGAGGCAGCCGGCATCACTCTCTCGGTCTGGTATCCAACAGGTCCGCAGATTGAACTCGAACCGATAGGTCCTCGGGAACGTCTGAAACCCGGCGAGTCGGCATCATTCACCGAGGATTGGTGGTTGCTAACGCACCCGTTCCCAAAGAAGGGGCAACAGATCGACTTGAAGGTTCTCAACGAACAAGTTGCGAAGCAGACTGTCGAGCCAAAATAAGCTGCGAAAGTTGTACATGAAAAGTTCAATACTTCATTCGCGTGACTGTTGGTGATTTAATAGCATTCGCTGGTTTCCACTTGCATACCTTCAAAAAACTCCCATCGGGAGACCACCAATGAGTGAACTCGATCACCGCAATGTTACACGCCGTGATGTCCTTCAAGCCGGCGCTGGACTCGCTGCCAGCGGTGTTCTCGCCTCAAGTTCCTCGACATCCGCTGCGCCCCTCACCAATGTTCCAAGCCCTTACGAGGCATTGGGACTCAAACACGTCATCAACGCGACAGGAACCGTGACCGTCCTGGGTGGTTCGGTAATGCCGCCCGAGGTCGTTACTGCCTGGGCTGAGGCATCCAAACACTTCGTCGATCTCCTGGAACTCCAGGACAAAGTCGGCCAGAAGATCGCCCAGTTACTCGATGTCGAAGCCGCGATGGTAACCACGGGTGCCGCAGGCGCACTTCTCCTTGGCACCGCTGCCGCTGCGACCCGCGGCGATCGGAAACTCATCGCTCGCTTGCCCGATACAACAGGTGCGAAAAATGAAGTTCTGATTCAGAAGACCCACCACAGTTGTTACGACAATCAGCTCACTGATGTTGGTATCCGATTGATCGAAGTGGAGACGGTCGCAGACGTAACAAAGGCGATCACCGGACAGACTGCAGTGATGTTTTTCATGAACGTCGCTGAGAGCGCCGGGAAAATCAATCGGGAGGAATGGGTGGCATTGGCTCGGCAAAAGAAGATTCCGACACTCATCGATGCTGCCGCCGACGTGCCACCTATCAACCGGATTGCGGAGTTCTTCAAACTGGGCTTCGACTTGGTTGCGATCAGTGGGGGGAAAGCCATTCGTGGACCGAACGATACCGGGCTTCTGCTCGGTCGGAAGGATCTGATCGAAGCTGCGAAGCGAAATGCCAACCCGCACTGCGGTACCATTGGCCGAATGATGAAGGTGAGCAAAGAAGACATGATTGCTCTCCTCGCTGCGGTGGAACGCTTTGTGAAACTCGATCCCGTAGCGGAGGCGAAGGAGTTGGACCGAAGAATCGCCGTCATCGAGAAGACGTTGAGCGATCTCCCGACCATCAAGTTCGAGAGGATCGTTCCACCCATCGCCAATCACGTGCCGCACCTCCAAATCACCTGGGACGAGAAGCACTTGAAGATCACCCGTGAGAAAGTGACTCATGATCTGCTCGATGGCGATCCCCGGATTCGCATCGGGCGAGTTGCAGGCACGGGAGACAAGGGAATCCTGATTTCAGTCCTCACGCTCCAGGAAGGGGAGGAGCGCATAGTGGCCACACGTCTGTGTGAGATACTGAAGAAAGAAGTCAACTAATAAGCCGCTGAACGTAGTGTCGAAATCACGGGCATCCTTTAGGCGAGGAGTCATTCTCTTCAGCCACTCTTCATCGGGCAGATCAACGTAATCAGAAAACCAAAGCAGTAGCTGCACCAACAGTGGCAGCCGGCATGTTGCCCAGACCACGGGCATCGTTGGGAACGCGGGCAGCGAGTCCAACGTAGTAGTTGCCGGTTGGCATTACCAACTTGATGTCGCTCAGCTTGTTTTCGAGACAGCGAAGGGCACGAGTCTGGTGGATCGTGTGATCGACGAGT
>DASZJS010000165.1:0-5126 GCA_035947935.1 Gemmata sp.
GGAACTTCCAGTAGACCGCACCGGTTTCCGGATTGAGACCGTTGATCGCCTCGGCATGCCAGATCACCAGTTGCTTGACTCCGCCCGCATCGATCAGCGTCGGTGGGCAGTACCCGGCGTCCTTCGCGGAGAGGGACTTCCAGATTTCCTTGCCGGTGTCCTTATCGAACGCGACGGCGACCGCGTCCTTCCCGCCGACGAGTGCGATCACCAGGTTCTTGTAAACGAGCGGGTGCCCGGCGAACCCCCAGATTTGGACCCGGGCCTCGTAGTCCTTCGGGAAGTTCTTCTTCCAGATCATGGTCCCCTTCTCGGCGTCGAGGCAGGCGAAGTCGCCCATGGCCCCGAGGACGTAAACCTTCCCATCGCTGACGGTCGGTGTGCAGCGGGGTCCTTCGCGGTAGCTGATCGTGTACGGGCAGTCGTACTCGTACTTCCAGAGTTCCTTGCCGGTCCGGGCGTCGAGGCAGAGGAGACGTTCGGAACTTTCGGTTTTGCTGACGTCGAAGGCGTTGGCCGGGTCTTTAACCCCTTCCTTCAATTTCTTGTCGGCGACATAAACTTTGCCCGCGGCCACGGCCGGGCCGGCGTAGCCGCCGCCGATCGCGATCCGCCAGAGTTCCTTCGGCCCCTCGGCCGGGAACGTGTCGAGGATGCCGGTTTCCTTCCAAACGTCGTCGCGGTTCGGACCCATCCATTGCGGCCAATCGTCGGCCCGACCGGTGGAACACACGGCCGTGAGGAAGGCCGCGGCCAAAAGCAATTGCGAACGCAGGGTCATAAGTTCTCCTGAAAGAGGGGAAATGGAAGGGGCTGGAACGGTCAGCGTAGCTGCACCGATGTTGGCATAAGCCTCTCCCTCCTCGCGCATCACGTTCGCAATCATTGTAGGGGTCGATAGAGCAAGACCCCGTTACAAACGGCAATCGTGATCATAAGCTGCCAATAAGAAGCCTTGCCGCCTAACAACACCGACAAAACCGCGACGAACGCCGCCAAGCCAAAGCCCATAATCACGATGCGCCGACGAGGGGTACGCCTCGCTGGCGGCGGTCCGCCCGACCGTAGCGCCGAGGCCGCGATTTGGGTGTCTCGGTCGTTTGGAGGGGATCGCGACTGTGACTACTAGAACTACTAGATGACGTACTCGAAGCAACGGTGTCTCTCTCGAACCAGAGTATTTGACAGTGATGAGAGGATTCGCGAAACCCTGGAAAATGCAGGGGGAAAACGCAACACCCCGGGAAAGCTAATCCCGGGGTGTCGCTGTAACTGGTCTGTCGCCAAATTCCGAACCCGACAAGTCAGCTCCGCACCCGATCTGCGCATTCCGGCTTCAATTCGCAAGCGAGAGAGTCTCGATTTCCACCGTTCCCACTCGGAACGACTCCAGCCGGTTAGCTCCGAAAGCTGTCGTGAGAGCGACGTCGGCGGCGTCCCGGCCGCATGCCACCAGTACCCTGCCGATACGGGGGACGTTGTGTCGTGCGTCGAATGCATGCCACTGACCGCCCAAGTACACCTCGAACCACGCGCTGAAGTCCATTGGGGCTGGATCCGGCGGAACTCCGATGTCGCCCAGGTAACCGGTGCAGTACCGGGCAGGGACGTTCAGACACCTGCACAGTGTGATAGCAAGGTGGGTGTAATCCCGGCACACCCCGACCCGTTCGCGGAACACTTCCAAAGCAGTCCGGTTTGCGCGTGCTTGCAGATAGTCGAACCGGAGCAACTGGTGGACGTAGTCGCACACTGTCTGGACCAACGGCCACCCGGCCGGCCCTCGTCCGAAAGTCGCCCAGGCAAACTCCTTCAGCTCACTGTCCACTTCGCAATATCGACTTGGGAGAAGGAACAGGAGGACATCGTCTGGCAACTCCTGAACTCGATGGTGATAGGCTCCCCAATTCTGCGGGTCCGGTCTCCCATCGTCCTCGACCACCGCTTCGTGGCGGAACACTGCCCGTCCTGTTGGAACGAAGACCCGCCCGCATCGATTGCCGTACACATCGATGTAATCAGAAATCGCGACCGGCGGGCATACCTCCAACCGCTCGGCCTGTCTCACCGCCCCTCCGATTGAAGGATGCAGGCGTAGCATCAAGACCACCGCCGTCGGTTCCGGGAAGGCGAGGACGATTTCGCAATCGACCTTGATGAGCATCTGTCACCGTATTGAGTTCACAGATCCAATTCTTGAGGGATGTTGATCGACAGTCGCGGCGATTTGCAGCCCGACTGATGCGAGGTCGGCCCAAGCGGTCGATAAGCCGTCGACTTGTCGCGGACAACAAAATGGTACAGCGTGGTTTAGCATCAGACGCGGCGGGGGAGTGGCTCGATGGTCCGGCCGTAGCCTCTACGCGGTACGAACGCACCGAGGAATCGCCGCTCTAGTCGCTGCTCGCTCGCGGCGGCCACCTGGTCGAACAGTTCCAGGTATTGCCGGGCCACGTTCGGCCAGAACATCGGCTGGGCATATTCGTAGGCTCGCAGTCCTGTCTTGAGCCGGAACGCCTCATCGCCCAGGAACCGAACTACCGCCTCAGTCAGGGGCTCGCTCTGAGCGAACGGAACGAACAAGCCCCGTCCTTTGGCCAGCGCCTCCTCGGCGTAGAGGTATGGAGTGCTGACTACCGCTCGTCCAGCCGCCATCGCATACGCAAGGGTTCCGCTCGCGATCTGATCCTTGCCGGGGTACGGTGTGACGTAAACGTCCGAGGCCTGGAGGTAGCCCAGGAGTTCGGGCAGGTCGAGGTATTCATTGATGAACTGCACATGCGAGCCTACCCCTAACGCCGCAGCCATCTCCGCCAAACTCTCCCGGTAGACCTCGCCCTCCTGACGCTTGACAAGCGGATGTGTGATCCCCACGATCAGGTACACCGCATCCGGGTAGGCCTCAACGATTCTGGGCATCGCTTCGATCATGTACTCCAAACCCTTGCCGCGATTGATCAGGCCGAAGGTGCTGATGACCCGTCGGCCAGTCAGCCCGAGTCTCGCTTTGTGAGCTTCGTCGGGCTCGGCGAGCGGTTCTGGCACACCGTGCGGAATCACACGCACGTGTGGCCCCGACACGTGATAGACCTCCGCGAGGAGTTTCGCAGCGATGTCTGTCATGACAACCACTCCCTGACTTCGGGTCGCCAGTTCGCGGATCAATCGCCGCGGTGTCGGTTCCGGATCGGCCATCAGGGTGTGGAATGTTGTGACGACAGGTTTGCGGCAGGCGTGGATGAACTCGAGGATCTTGCTGCCCCACGAGCCAGGGTAGAGCCCGAACTCGTGCTGAAGGCTGACCATGTCGCACGCCGCGTTGTTAGCCACATTCGCGGCGAGGCGGTATGCGTCTGGTCGGTCGTTTTCAATGACGTGAACGACCCGCGGGTCGGTGGCGGTGTATTGCCTGGTCTTGTTAATCGCCATCACGGAGGACACTGCGTCGCCTGCCACAAGGTCAACCGCGTCCGCCGAGTCTCGGGTGAATGTGGCCATCCCGCACTGTTCCGGCGGGTATGTCGAAACGTACAGCGGTCGGACGGTCTTCACATCGTACCTCTTGTAATTCAGTCTGCGCGATCCATGCTGAGTTGCGGGGAGATCCCTCCCACGACCACCATTTCCTCGCAGTGGCCTCACTGAAATACGACAGGGCGATCGATCGGGGAAGCAATCTCTATTAAGTGCCGGGCCAGTTCGCGTAACCGAAACGGTTTCTGGAACACGGCGACCACTCCAAGGTCTAGGAGGTTCTCCTGGGTGTACTCCCCCGTATCGCCACTCATGAAACAACAGGTGACTTGTGGGTCGAGTTCTCGAAGTGCGGCCAGGGTCTCGGGGCCATCCCGATCCGGCATGCGGACATCGAGCAAGACGACATCGATCGCGTCGTGGTGGCCAAGATACAACTCAACCGCTGTCATAGCGTCGGCGGCCAGCCAGACGACGAATCCTTGAGCTTGCAGCCCCAGACCTAATATGCGACGCACGGGGTCCTCATCATCAACGATCAGAATGCCAAGCGGCCGCGTTCCATCCGACGGATGAGGGGCGACTCGGGAATTATGTCCGACACTGGGGACAGTGAGAGTTGTCACCGAATTCCCCCGCTGGGGAAAAGGCATGGGAACGACATGAGTTCTCCGAGCAGTATCCTGTAGATGTGGGCGTATTAACAAGATACTCGTTGGTTGCTCAACTCGATGTCGGGAGAGAATCCATAGTCTTGTCAGGGTTTTCCCTGACAATCATTCCGAACCCATTGAGTTTCTGCGATGGGGTATGCCGCTGGGATCACGCAGTCGGCGGCCCACTCTCCCGGATGCGCTCCCACACCTCCTGACGGTGGACCGGAACGTCCTTTGCGACCTCGAACCCCAATTTCACTCGCCCACCTCGTATCTCAAGCACGGTCACGATGAGCGTGGGCTCGGAATCGACCGAACCCCCGACGACTACCGCCTCGCGGTTCTTTCGGGTCAAGACCAACATGGTGCGGCCTCCTCGGATCAGGTGTCGTTCCTCATTTCACTTGCACGGAGAGTTCTCGGCAGGATACGTATCAGCAAGTAGTCACTGATAGTGCGGCGAATTAACTGTCCCACCGTCAGGTTCAGTCGGAAGGCTACTGCTTCCAGAGCGAAGAATTGATTCCTGGGGAGCCGCACCATCAGCTCCATAACCTCGATCCCAGATGGCTCACTCCCCTGGTAGGTGTCCACCACCCTTTCCTGTTTCGTCACTTTCCCACTCATCCCTTCGCCGTCATTGGAGCCGAGAACATCTGTCGGGTGAGCCCGTGGAGGATTTGCCTCTTCGGCCTTCCGAACTCCTCTGCGAGATGACTAACGGTGTCCGCGCTGAGTGACGAGGGAGTCGCCGTGGCTACGATCTCTAGGGCCAACAGGTCTCTCAAACACTCTGGGTCTGCGGGTTTCAGCAGATAGTGGCGGATCCCGACCGCCCAGGCTCTCGCACGGTAAATCTGGCTGGAGTATCCAGTCAACGCGATGAGCGGGACTGATCCGCAATCGGGTAGTTCGTGGAACAACCCGGCAAACTCAAATCCATCCATCTCGGGCATTGCGAGATCGAGGAGTACCACATCGGGCCGAAGGAGGCAG
>DASZJS010000166.1:0-8038 GCA_035947935.1 Gemmata sp.
GTCCGCTCGGCCGCGACAACTCCGGTGGGGCACAGTATCGCGAACGACTCGTGCATCCAGGAAGACAGGCAACAAGCGCGAGCAGAATGAGAATCGGTTGTGAAGAGGAGCCACGCACGAAGCAAGCGGCAATCCTACTCGCAATGCGAAACTCAGAAGGTGTACCCATGAAAATCCGCCCGGGAATTGTCGATATGGAGGCGACACCTGGGTGCGCGGGCTACAGTGCGACCGGCACGACCGGTCAAATCGACCCGTTATTCGAGTATAGGAAACACTCGGGCTATCGATTTGGCGATTCAGTTAGGATTGTGCCAACTAATCCGGTCAGGAGGTAAGATGTTCCGACTGAAAGTCCGATCGGGGGGATTGTAGAAGATATGCGGGCGCGTCCCTGGTGTGGAAGGCTTTCAGGGGGTGTGAAACCCCTTCAAGTCGTACCAATCACCCAGCTCTGACCACCCTTAACAAAATCGTCGGGTTCACGGCCTCGAATCGCAGGCTCTCCAGTTGTTCAACGCCCCGTGCCAGGTTCATGAGCAAGACATCCACATGGCCGACGAGCCGCTTTAACGCGGCATAAGTTGACGATAACATCTCCAGCGTCCCAACATTCGTCACCAGCCGCCCACCGGGTCGGAGAGCTGCGAAGCACGCTTCCATCAGGCGAGCAACTTCACCGCCGTTGCCGCCCACGAAGATCCCATCGGGTGCCGGAAGCCCGACAAACACTTCGGGTGCTGTCCCAAACACTGGCCGCACGTTCCGTACCCCGAACAACTCGGCATTCGCCACGATCAGGTGATAGTCGGCCGAATCCTGCTCGATCGCATAGCTTGGCCCGGGCGCAACCAGCGCTGCCGCTTCAATTGCAACCGATCCGGAGCCAGCTCCGACATCCCAGAACACATCCCCGGGGTTCAGGTCGAGTTGAGCCAACGCTATGGCCCGCACTTCAGCTTGGGTAATCAGACCGCTTTTCGGCCGCGTCTGGGCGAACACATCGTCGGGGTTTCCGAAGCGGCGAAGCTTGCCTGCCGATCGCGGTCGATCCGGGCGATTCGGTTTCCTTTTCAGGATGAGGATGTTCAGCGGGTCGAACTTCATCTCGCGAATGTCGGTGAGTTCGCCCTTGGTGAGCCGCTCGTCTTTGCCGCCAAGATTCTCGCACACATAGGCCGTGAAGTAATCGATACCGCGAGCAAGCAGTTCGCGGGCGACTCGGGCCGGATGAGCCGTTTCGGTAGTGAACAGCCCAACCGTCTCGGCGGTTCGGATCTTGTCCAACACATCATCGAGAGGGCGAGCCGATAGATCCGTGAGATAGGCTTCCTCCCACGTTTCTTTGATCCGGGCAAACGCCAACTGCATACTGCTGACGTGCGGAATTACCTCGAAGTGATCGGTCCCAATCTTGTCGCAGAGATATCGAGCGGTGCCATAGAACAGCGGATCACCAACCGCGACAACGGCGATTCGCTTCAGCCCCAGGCTACTTCTCAGTCGGTCGATGACGGCGGGCAGGTCGCTGCCAATCGGCACCCGTTCGGCGGAGAGTTCGGGGAGCAGCCGAAGGGCGGCATCCGAACCGAACACCATTTCGGCCGAGATAAGCAACTCGCGAGATCGGGTGGACAGACCAGCGGTTCCATCGGGGCCAATGCCCATCATCGGAATTCTCGTCAGCGACGTGTTGTTCATGATGCACCGTGTCCGTTACGATGTGGTTCAGTCGGGGTAGCTTTTGGTAATAGGTGTGTATTTTGGGTGGCCGTGGGCAGAGTCTTCGATGCCCACGGCCACCCAAAACCGCCTATGATCCGAGATTGAACCACGCCTTCATTGCCAAACGAGAAAAAGCTCGTCGGCAAAGGTTATGTACGGTAAATCCGCACAGAACCCATGCTGATGATTGCAGCCGCACATCCTACCGCCATCGAAGCGATCTCAGTCGTACCGCCCACTGCACTCAATCGGCCAGACTGCTTCGACCCTGCCGCGACGAACTGCCACAGATGCCCGATGAAGATTCATCGTGGCACAGCAGTGCGCGGGTAGGATCTCGACAGAGTCTCCAAGGGCTGGCTCCTGACCCGCCGTCTCGACGATGGTATGTTCCTCGTTTGTCCGTGCCACCCGGTCGCCGAGCCGCCCTTTCACCTCGGGCACACCAAAATCCCGGGAGACCGCCTTCGTCCCGGCATCCAGGACATACTGCCCCGGTTTGCGGCTGATGACCGCGGCCCGGATCGAGAGAGCACAACCAAATTCCGGTTTGATGCGATGATAGGCCGCATCCATGACCACGAACGACCCAGGCTGGACCTCCGTTACCCCTGGTACCGATGCGACAAATTCCCAGGTTCCGGTTCCTCCACCAGTCACCACCGCGACCGGCAGACCGGCTTCCTCAACAATCCGCCGGGCCAGCACCAACTTTTCCGCCCCGGCTACTGACTTCGATCGCCGCTCTTCCTGGTCGGGAAGCATTTGCAAGTGGCCGTCATACCCTTGCAATCCGAGGAACCGCAAACCCGGTTCCACTGCGATCATCTTGGCTAACGTCACTACGGTCGGACCAACCTCGACTCCGCAGCGGTTCATCCCGACATCCACTTCCACCAGAACTCCAACCGTTGTCTTCGCTGCCCGGGCTGCCGCGGCAATCGCTTTTGCGTTATCCGCATCGTCCACGCACACACTCACGCCGCCATCCCGTGCGATCTGGGCGAGCCGGGCGAATTTGATTGGGCCGACGATCTGGTTGGCCAACAGCACGTCCGTGAACCCCGCGCCCACCAGGGCCTCGGCCTCGTTCAGCTTAGCGCAGAGAAAACGTTCCACGCCATGCGCGGCCAGGTATCGAGCCAGCCCGGTACACTTGAGGCTTTTGAAGTGGACGCGGACAGCCACCCCCAATCGCCGCCCTTCCCTCAGAAGGTGCTGAAGATTCGCATCAACAATATCCAGATCGAGAAGTAAGAGTGGTGTATCCAACTCGTCGATGGGCTGGCCCGGTCGGATTCGAGATTCTTCAGTTTTGAAATCAATCATTGCATAATCGCGGTTGTTGTTTTCAGTTGCTAGTGGTTGCTTATTCTACGAACACTCCAGCGAGAAGTTCCTCGGAACGCGGAGTACGTGAAGGAAGAAGCGAATGCCACGTGGCATTCGCTTCTTCCTTTACGTACTCCGCGTTGGAGAACTACACCGCTACAGGAGTAAGCTCGCGTATAGGATTGCTGTTGCTTAAGGCTCCCCACGGGGGATACCAATCATGGCGGTCCAACATCTCGGCCAGTTCACCCAGTGACTCGACGACGAGTTCCGGCCGGTACGTGTAACGGGGCAGATCATCCAACTTGGTTCCTCCACTCAACACCAGGATTGTGTGGAACCCGAGTTGAACCCCGCCGAGAATGTCCGTTTCCATCGTGTCGCCGATCATGCTGGTTTCATCGGTGGTCAGCCCGAGTTCTTTTCGGGCAGCTCGCATCATGATGGGACTGGGCTTTCCGACGCTGAACGCCTTCACTCCGGTCGCGGTTTCAAGCATCGCCACCATTGCGCCGCACCCGGGACGGAGTCCGTTTTGAGTCGGACAGTTGGGGTCCAGGTTGGTGGCGATCAGTTTCGAGCCCTTCAAGATCATCCGAACCGCTGCTTCAACGAGTTCGAGGTTGAATGTCCGGCCCTCTCCGACAACGACATAATCCGGGTCGTGGTCCACCACGGCGTAACCGTGCTGATGCAACGCTGTGAGCAATCCACCTTCACCAATCACGTAGGCTGTCCCGCCGGGTTTCTGATGAGCGAGAAACTGTGCGGTTGCCATCGCGCTTGTGAAGATGTGCTGTTCCTCAATGTCAAAACCCAGCCGGACAAGCCGGGCGACCATATCCCGGCGCGTTCGCTGACTGTTGTTGGTGAGGAAGCGGAACGGAATATCCCGGTCGCGGAGTTCGCGGACGAACCGATCAGCGCCCGGAATCAGGTCTGTACCGCGGTACAGAACTCCATCCATATCGATCAGGAATCCGAACTTCGATTGCGTCATCGGCTGCATTGAGTATTGCTCCGTTGCAATAAGTATTCATGTGACCATTAGCCACACGAGAAGGTTCAAGAAACTAACGGGGAGGCGAGGTAAACGAGAGGTAAGAACGGATAGTAGCACCCAGCGTGCCGAATGGTCGTTTGAGATTGACCCATCGCCGCAACACGAGTGATATTATCCAGTTCGGCCAGTGTGATGATTGCGTGCAAGAGTGAGAGTGCCCACTCTTGTGGCAAAAAATGAAGAAAGCTCACCCGGTAAACCGGGTGGGCTTTCTTCTCATCACCAAGTTATCTCACTTGACGAGCTTGCTGATTTCACCGAGAACCATCGGGATATCCTTCTCGCTCAACTTACCCTTCTCGAAGGTGTAGTTGGCAGCAACGGTTCGGTCCTTGTAGAGCAGAATGGTGACTTCTGCATCCTTGTTGATGTTGTACTTCTCGGGGCCAGTATCGGATTCGATTGACAGGACGAGTTCTTTCAGTTTGGTCTTCTCGGCCAGATCCTTGAGTTTGGCTTCCAGCTTGTCGTCGCCGGAGCAGAAGACCACATAGCTGTTCAGTTCAGCCTTGGCGTTCTTGACTGTTGCCTCATCGATGGAAACGATGAGTTTTTGGAGAACGGGATCGTCGGCGTTTCGGGCGAAGATTGCAACTGATGGGCTATCTCCAGCCTTGCAATACAGGCAGGCCTTCTTACCGGCCGACTCGCCGTTGATGTTCAGCGGATGGAACGGCCCGGGCACTTTCTCGCCCGCTTGCGGCCCGGACTTGAGATCCGCCGCGAATACTACACTTCCCAGAGCCACAACCACCACAGCCGACAGCAGCTTGCGAATCATCGATTATCTCCGTGGAACACAAATAGGACGACCCGGACGCACACAGTCGCCCAATCATAGACGATATCACGCCGGTGGCTATTCGGCCAGCCCGAGTGCGGGTCGGACAGGGATCGGTTTTAGGGCGTCGCGGGTTGCAGGTGAACTCCATCACGTTGTCGATAAGCCGGACGATTCTTCGAGAACCGTCGGTGTTCCGGACAGTCAGGAACAATGCTCCGAGTTATCCTCCTTCCATCAACTTGATTCGCAAGTCCTTGTTTAGAAGAGGCTTGCCGAAATTAGTTTATTTTGATCGGCTTCAGGCATGGATACTGCAATGCCACATTCCCATCGCCCTCGCCCATTCGCCCAAAACGTCGCCCTGATCATCGCCCAAAATTGTCGCCCTGACCGTCGCCCAAATTCGTCGCCCACGGATCGCCCAACGGTCTTCGCCCAGCGATTACCCGGCCTCGCCCAAGCCGGGTTTTCCTTTACCTCCAAATCCACGTTCTGTTTCGCCCACAGAACACCGTCCGGTTGAGGGGAGCGCCCACCCCTAACCGGACGGGGGCTTTTTTACACCTGGATTCCGACCAAAGAATCCGTTGATTGAGACTATTGAGACTTGGGACAACCCAACGGATCAGGCCCGGTGTGGATCGTTACAAGAACGATCCACACCGGGCCTGATCCGTTTCACTTCGTTCGCGATTTAGCGGCTCACGACCTTGTAGTCGTAGGTATCGCGATCGCCGAGGCTAACCTGCTTGTGGTAGGTTGCCCGACCGTTTTCCCCACCGACGTAGAGATACCACTTCCCCGCGGCGAGCCGGACATCGAACTCACCATATGCGTTAGCAGTCACGTATTCCTTCTGCTCCGGCTTGTCAGCGTTCATGAACACCAACTTGACGTTCCCCCGTGGGGTGAGTTGGTCGGCCAGAACAACTTCGCCGCGAACCGTCACGACACTGCTGCGGCTGGCTGTTTTGTCCGGCCGGAGGTTGGTGTTCGTTCCGGGTCGCGGGAAGGATGTTCCCGGGCCTGTCGGGACGTTGGGTGGAGGAATAGTCGTGTCCGAGGAATTTTGGGGCATCACCCCAGGTGGATTACTTCGGTATTCCTCAACTTTTGGAGTTTCCGAATACGGGATGAGAGGTGAATACGATGGGGTTGCAGAACCCACGATCTGGGGCGGGTAATAGTAAGTCACAACTGGCTGCTGGACGGTGACCGGCTTGAGGCTGGTGACCGGGACCACCGAGGTCCGCAGGACGTAGCTTGTAACCGAGTTGCACTGAGAACGTAGCCGGTACGCGGTCACTGGGGTGCATACCTTTTGGGGACAGCCGGTGCAGGGGTCGTAATAGCTGCTGTACCGGTATTCCGTCACAGGTTCGTAGTAGTAGCTGGTGACGTTTTGTCGCACGGGCTCGTAGTAGCTCTTCTGAATGTATTCGGTGACGGGCTGATAGTAGCATCTCTGAACGTAGCTAACCCGAGCTTCGGGTTGAGGGCACGCTTGCGGGCATGCAGGAGGTGCATAATAGCTTGCCCGGGGAGGGCCGCAATCGTTGCAGCACACCTGGAACACGTTGTTCCAAGCGGCCGATGCTGTGTTGGTGGTAATGAGCCCCCCACCAAGGGCGAGGCCGAAGATCGAGAGTCGCAGGAGGTTCATGGTGTATCCATCGTTGGGGTGATTCGTCTTCCCGCAGAACCGGAAGCCGACCGACCGTGGGTCCGTGGCTACCGCCTTCCGATGCCTTTTGCGGAACGGTTCAAGATTGAACCGTTTCGCTCTTTGGCCGTGGCGGAACCGATCCGTCCGGAGTCCTGGCCGAAGCCGGGACAGAAAGCGTCATCGATTAGAATAATTCCTCCGACTCCACTCACAAATCTTTTCAGGGGTCGGCGTAACCGATCTTGCTAGCGCTAGGCGTTACAAGCCGCAGAGTTTGCACATTCGGCGGGGCTTCGCCAAATTCCGGTTAAACTGGGAGGTTTACGGAGGGAGAAAATTGAATTGTAAGAAAGATATGGGGAAGTCGTTCCGGGAATCCCTTGGGATTCAACGTCTAGCACTCTCGGAACCGGTGCGGTACGATATCCCTGCACCCTCATTTCTGTTTATCGCCCAATGGGCGGATCGCGGAGTTGTTGATGGCTGTTTCGTATACCTGTCCAAACCCCGATTGCGGGGTTACCCTGAAAACGCCAAATCGGGTCCAGGCCGGAAAGTCGGTCAAGTGCCCGAAATGCAGCAAGCCATTCGTCCCGGAAGCGGAAGAAGGAGCGGCGGACGCTGGACCTGGCACCTTCAAGTTGGCCGATGAGCCCAGCTCATCAAAACGCCCACCAAGCCCCAAGAAAGCAGGGGGATCTGCAAAACCAGGTGCCAAGCCCGAACCTCCTAAGCCTGAAGCACCCCCAAAAAAATCGATTGCTGACGAGGAAGACGATGAAGAGTCGGTCAAAAGAGGCTATGGGGTTATCAAGGAATCCGCAGCGGAAATCAAGGAGGCTGAGAAGAACAAACCGAAATTCACTGAGATTCAGGACAAGTTCAAGAAGAGCGCCCGAGGTCCGGCACAAGCGCTGCTAGTGATGCCGAGCAATCTTCTGACCGCAGAAGGTATAATCACAGTCGCGGGCGGGATAGCAATTTTCGTTGTCGGGATGTGGCCGCTCGTGTTTAACGATGCGCCGCCCGGTGATGAGGAAACCGAGGAAGCATTCACGCAGATGGCTGTTGGAATGTTCGCGTTTGTCTGGGGTGCTTTGGTCTGTTATGGTGCCAGCCAGATGCAGGAACTCGCCTCCTACACCTGGGCAATGGTTGGATCGGTTCTGGGCATACTTCCCATCCTGGTTGGACTCTTCGGGCTCATTATGCTCCAGAATCCCAAGGTGAAAGCTGGGTTCGAGGAAGGCGACGCTGGCCCCGACGAAGAGGACGAGGAGGACAAGAAGAAGGATGATGACGATGACGATGATGATGATGACGATGACGACGACGACGACGACGACGACGATGACGACGATGAGAAACCCAAAAAGAAGAAAGTGAAGGCCGCGAAGGATGCTGATGACGAAGACGAGGACGAGAAGCCCAAAAAGAAAGGCAAACGCCCGAAGCGAATGGATGATGA